>DAOWMR010000041.1 GCA_030642995.1 Spirochaetales bacterium | reverse complement strand
CATAATGCTGGAGATAATTGAAAGCGGGGGATTGGAAAAGCTGGAGAGCCTGGCTAGCGTGTAGAGTATAGCGCGGATAGTAGTGGTCGCGCTGCAGATCGGTCTCATCCGGGCGCTATCCGTTGCGGGCTACCATCACTTCACCTACCTGGTGATCAGCACCGCACTCCTCGGATTCGGGGCGAGTGGAACGCTCCTCTCTCTCGTGCGCCGACGCGCGCTGGGCGGATTCAATCGGTGGGCGTTCGCCGCGCTGTTGCTTTGCGCAGTGTCGATCGCGTGGACATACCGGATCGCTGCATCGCTGCCGCTTGATGTTCAGTATCTCCTGTACAGCATTCGGCAGGTAGGATGGCTTGCTCTCTATCTCCTTCTGCTTTTCGTGCCGTTTTGTGCCGGGGGTTTTCTCATCGGTTTGATACTCACCAGGTTCACGGAGAAGGTTGGGGTGCTCTATGCCCTGAACCTCGGAGCGAGTGGGTTCGGTGGGGTCGGAGGAGTGTTGCTGACATTTGTCGTGCAACCGGAGCGCCTTCCGGGGGCGCTCTCCGTGTGTGCCGCTGCGGCACTGCTGATATGGTTGTTCGCGTTTCCGCCGGATCGTCATGCGCCGGTCTCGTTGGTCGTCATCGCGATTGCGCTCGCGGCGGTTGGCGCCGCCTTGATTTTCCCACCACCGATGTTCATGGATCAGTACAAAGCTCAGGCACATGCAATTCGACTCGAAGAGCAGGGCGATGCCCGGCTTCTGGCGGCACAGACAGGGCCGCGCGGACAGATCGATGTCTACGATGCCCCATCAATCCACTACACCCTGTTCGCTTCGCCGCTTGCGCCACTTCCCCCTGACCAACTGGCTGTCTTCACGGATGGAAACCTCGCCGGAACCATTTTCCAGATCAATTCGCCGGAACAGGCCCCGATCCTCACGTCGCTGCCGCAGTCATTGCCCTATCGGCTCCTGGATCGGCCGGACGTCCTGATCCTCGGAGAGACATCGGGTGTCAATGTGTGGCTCGCGCTCGAGTATGGGGCACGGTCGGTGACCGTGGTGCAGGCGGATCCCGCACTCGTGCGGCTGCTTCGTGGTGAACTCGGAGGACTCGATGGTGGTGTGCTCGATCGTCCCGAAGTGACCGTGGTGATTACCGAACCACGGCTCTTTCTTGAGCAAACGACCGAACGATTCGATCTGGTTCACGTGGCTGCCGCCGAGGGCATGCCGGCGAGCGCCGGAGGGCTTGCCTCGCTTCGTGAGGACTATCTCCTGACTGTTGAGGGAGTGTCCCTCGCTATTGCACGGCTGAAGCCATCCGGTCTCCTCTCCGTGACCCGTGGCCTGCAATCGCCGCCGCGGGACAATGTGCGGCTTTTTGCGTTGCTTCGTGAAGCGGTTGACCGAGCCGGAGGTAATCCGGCGGGTCAGCTTCTTCAGGCACGTAACTACCTTGCCGCCACGACTATCGCATCGGTCGACCCCATCGAGGATGAGCGACTTGCCTGCTTCCACGCGGGGACGGAGGATCTTCTCATGGATAGCGACTACTTCCCCGGCATCACCCCGGACGATTTCACCTCCAGAAACCTTCTGCCTCCAAATTCCGGACTCGGTTCGTACTACTATCAAGCTGCGCAGGCCGTCCTTGGCTCCGCTTCCGCACGGGCAGAGTTCCTGAATCAGTGGATCTACGACCTCCGTCCCCCGAGCGACGACAAACCCTACTTCCACAGCTTCTTCAAATTGAAGTCGTTGCCGCATCTTCTCGAGACGTACGGAGATCGATGGTTCCAGCGTGTGGAGCTCGGTTTCGCTGTGGTTCTGGTCACGCTCGTGCTGGTGCTCGTTCTCGGTGTCATTCTCGTGCTCGTTCCGGTTCTCGTTCTCCGCTGCCGCTCGTCCGGCCTCGGCACGGGTGTTCCTGCAACGCGGGGACGGAGGCTTGGGCAGAGACGGAGGTTTCCGCTTTGGGCGGTTGTGCACTTCACCTTCATAGGATTGGGGTTCATGTTCCTCGAGATGCTTTTCATTCAGCGGTTGACTCGATTCCTGGGAGACCCGATCTTTGCAACCGCGGCTGTGCTGACGTCGATCCTGGTCTTTGCCGGGGCGGGGAGCATCTCTCAGTCACGGATCAGGCGTAGCCCGATCTTTCGAATTGTTGCGGGCTCAACGACAGTTGTCGTTCTCAGTCTTCTGTATGCAGTGGCCCTCGACTCGATCCTCGGATTGGCTGTGCAAGCAGGAGTGGCCGCGCGCTTCGTTATTGCTGTGGTGGCCCTCGTTCCGATCTCCTTCTTCCTCGGTTGGCAGTTCCCAGCGGGCATTGCCGAACTGGACCGTATGGACGACCGCCTGATTCCCATTGCCTGGGCGTCCAACGGGGTTGCCTCCGTAGTTGCGGCCCCACTTGCGGTGTTGGTGGCCATGACGGGGGGCTTCGGTTTGGTGGCAGGAATAGCGGGTGGGTGCTATGGCGTTGTGGCGGTTGTCGCGCTGATCCGTTCGGCGGGATAGCGGAAGGTCTGCTCGTTCTGTACCCAACGGCCAAGAGTATAGTAGCATGAACTTTCCGATGTACAGCAACGAGTCAGACATACGGTCGGCGGCCGAGCAGATTCGCGACGGCAGGGTGGTTGTCTTTCCAACCGAGACCGTTTACGGGCTTGGAGCGAACGCGCTCGATCCGAGAGCTGTCGAAGCTATCTTTGAGGTCAAGAGTCGTCCAACGGACAACCCGTTGATTGTCCACCTGGCCACACCCGATGAGATCGGCCGTGTTGCCATTGATGTCAGCCCCACAGCCCATCGACTTCTCGCCGAGTTTTCCCCAGGACCATTGACGATTGTCCTGCCGGCGAGCCGGGATCTCCCACGGGTAGTCACCGCCGGTCTGGAGACGGTGGCGGTTCGGATTCCGGCCCATCCGGTTGCGCAGGGGCTCATTCGGGCGTCCGGTGTTCCGGTCGCCGCTCCAAGCGCGAATCGGTCAGGCGAGCCGAGCCCAACGACCGCAGCGATGGCCCGCCGGAGCCTCGGAGCCGCTCCGGCAGCCTATCTCGATGGTGGGCCGTGCGAGATAGGCCTCGAGTCGACCGTAATCGCCGTCTCAGGAGACGAGGTTCATATCCTCCGGCCGGGTGCGGTGACCGAAGCCGACATCCTCGCCATTCTTCCGGACGTGACCGTTCATGCGGGCAGTGTGGCGGGGACGGAGGCAACAGCGGCGGCCTCCCCCGGTACGCGCCATCGTCACTACGAGCCGAAAGGGGAGGTTATCCTCTACAATGACGTGGACCGGCTCCGGGAATTCCTCCAGCAGGCCGGACAAACTGTTCGGCACGGCATCATCGGCCCGGCCGACGATCTGATGGGATGGCCGGGTGTCGTGCGGTCGTACGTCGATCTTCGGGAATACGCCCGGAATCTCTACGCCTGGTTTGATGAGTTTGACCAATCGGGAGTGAGTATCGTGTTCGCCTACTTGCCGGATGGATCAGGGTTTGCAACTGCGCTCCGCGACCGGCTGATCAGGGCCAGCGGGGGACGGAGGATCGGGAGGCGCGGGACGATTGAAGAACAGTAGTGCGCGTTGACTTGAACCTAAGTGCACAACACGGCAGCCGCCAGGTTCCGGACGGCAACCGTTGCCTTTTCCTGGAGAAAGATGTCAGTGATCTGACGGGTATATGTTGACGGGGCCACGTTGATTTCCACGATCTTGGCGCCATTTGCATTCGCCACAAAGGGTATCTGGGAGGCCGGCATGATCTCGCCTGTGGTTCCGATGATTAAAAAGAGATCGGCACGCTCGGCCTCATGCAACGACTCCAACATTGCCAACTCTGGCATCGGCTCGCCGAAGAAGACGAAATCCGGTCGGAGCACTCCGTCGCACTGCGGACAATGTGGGGGAAGATTGGAGAGATCGAATTGGGATGCAATATGTCTTTGCCGACACGAAGCACAGATGAGATCACGCGACGTCCCGTGTAACTCGTGAACGGCCGTACTCCCGGATTCCTGGTGCAGGTTGTCGATGTTCTGGGTGATGACTGCGGCGAGGTGACCGGTTTTCTCCAAGGCTGCCAAGCCCCGGTGCGCATCATTTGGGCTTGCTTCACCGAAGAAGTCGTAGAAGATCTCTCGTATCAGCCGCCACGACTCGAGTGGATGCGCAGTGAAGTAGGTGATGTCCAGGAACACCGGATCATACTTGTTCCACAGCCCATTCGTCCCGCGGAAGGGCGGGATGCCGCTTTCAACAGAGACTCCTGCGCCGGTGAAGGCCACAACGTGAGTTGCCTCGCGGATCAGCTGTGCAGTTTGCTGTACCTGCTTCGTCATCTGAGCACTGTACTCCTCAATGTGACGAACTCAACTGTGCCTGGAGCACCGGATCAGTGCCGTCGCCGATTCCTGCGATCTGAACGTCCACGAACTCGTTCTGGGCCGGCGGCCGAGGGACGGAGGCCGTGGTCGGGGAATACTCAACCCGAATGGGCACATAGTGCTCGCCGAATCCACGGAGGACCAATCGATCCTCATTCTCCTCCACACGCTCCACGAGAAGCCGCTGCGTCGTTCCGATGAATCGCCGGCGATAGCGCTTCTTCACGGTGGTTGATAGCTCTCGCACTTCGGCTGCACGTTCGGTCCTGATGCGTTCTGGAATCCGGCCGGGCATACGGACGGCGCGCGTGCCGTCTCGCTCGGAGTAGGGGAAAGTGTGCACGTGGCCAAATTCGAGCTCATCAACGGCACGTAGTGTCTCGCCGAACTCCTCATCGGTTTCCCCCGGGAATCCAACGATGATATCGGTGGTGAGGTTGAAATTCGGTTTCCGCGCACGAAGCTTCTCGGCGACGGCTCGGTATTCTGAAAACGTGTACTGTCGCCGCATTGCGAGCAAGATACGTTCCGAGGCCGATTGGGCGCAGAGATGAAGGTGCGGACTCATTTTCGGATGATCAAAGAGATCCATGAACAGGTCATCCAGCTGATCCGGTTCAAGGGACGAGATCCGCAGCCTGAAATCGCCGTCCACGTCCAATACCCGCTGAACAAGCCCAGAGAAACGAACATTGCCATCCCGGTACCGGCTCATGTTCACGCCGGTCAGCACCAACTCGCGGGCCCCTCCATCCACTGCTTCTCGCACGGCTTCAATCACCTCAACGGTCGGCCGGCTGATCGCGCGACCACGGACAAAAGGAATGATGCAGAATGTGCAGTAGTTGTCGCATCCGTCTTGCACCTTGATCATGGTGCGCGTGTGAAAAACCCGTGATGGAACAGGGAAGTCAAATACCGATCCCGTCGGCACTATGACTTCGCCGTGCCGATGCGCTTCGACAAGATCAAAGATTGCGTGCTTGTGTTCGTTGGGTACAACCAAGGTATGGCTATCACTTTCGAGCGCGTCTTTGTGGCTGTCGACGTAACAGCCGGTGAGAACCACCAGGCCGTGTTGGTCCGATGGCGTGCCGGCGGCATAGGCGTTGCTGACACGTCGCTCAGCGCGGTTGAGCAGGTTGCGTGACTTCCGGTCGGCGCGATTCGTTACCGTGCAACTATTGACGACGTATACGTCGGCAGGTTCATCAGAAGGCACAAGTTCGTAACCAGCGTCCTGGAAACGGGTGGCGAGTGCATCGGTTTCGTAAAGGTTGAGCTTGCATCCGAGAGTGGAGAATGCGATCCGCGGCGCGGGGGACGGAGGTCGGGTGTCAGGTTTCTTGGTCGGCAGGCCGTTGTCAAACGCCAATGAAGCTACCTTCCATTGAGAGAGGGGCGGCTGCCTCAATCCGCACGGTTATGAATCGGCCGATCAGCGACTCGTCGGTCGATGCAAACCGAACGATGAGCCTCCCCTCGGTCTTGCCGGACAGATAGCCGTCCTTTCGGTCAGTCCCGACCACCAGGATCGTCTGCTCCGTCCCTATGAAGCACTGGTTGCAGGCGAGCGACATCTCCTGCAATTCCCCCGACAGCTCATGGAGACGGCGACGTTTCTCTTCATGCGGTACGTCGTCATCCCAGCGTGCGCTCGCTGCGCCGGGCCTCGGTGAGTACATGGCGATATAGGCCATATTGTATTGGAACTCGCGCATCGCGGCGCGGGTATTCTCGAACTGTTCCGCGGTCTCGCCGGTGAAGCCCACGATGATATCGGTGAAAAGCGTGGCCTCCGGTATCGTTGACCGGATCTTTTCAACGGTCTTTCGGTACTCATCCACGCTGTAGTTTCGTTTCATGCGCAGGAGTACTTTGTCGTCACCGGACTGGATTGGCAGATGAATCTGCTTGGCGAGGCAATCGTACTCAGCGATCACGTCGATTGCTTCGTCTGTCATGTCCTTGGGATGAGGGGAGGTGAAGTAGACCCAGAACCGGCCGCCTCCGTCCCTCCGCTGAGTAGATTTCCAGCCTATCTGGCCAATTTCTCGCAGGAGGGCCGGAAACGACATCTCGCTGCCGTTCCGGTCCAGGCCGTAGGAGTTCACGTTCTGACCGAGCAACGTGAGCGATTTGTAGCCCGCGTTCACAAGTCGCTGTACTTCCGCAAGGATTTCCTTGCTCGGGCGGGATACTTCGCGACCACGCGTGTAGGGAACCGCGCAAAAAGTGCAGAACTTGTTGCAACCGTTCTGGATGGGGATATAGGCCTGAAATGATGACGAGTAGTGTGGTGCAATCTTCCAGTAGTCCTTCCGGGGATCGGGCGTCGGGACGTCGTCAACGGTCACTGCGGGGCCGTGTATGGCGTTTTCGGCGGCTCGAAGACTGGCCGGTGTGACCAGTCCGTGATGACGGATCATCTCACCCAGTTTGGGCAGTTCGTTGATTGTGAACATGAGATCAAATCGATCTACGAACTTCTCTCGATCAGCAGATAGCACGCACCCGGAGATGAAGGTTGTGAGCGAACGCTCAGCCTTCCAGGTGTTCCACTTGTGGATCCGGGTGTAGACCTTGTCAATCGCTTTTTGTCGGACCGAACAGGCGACAATACCCAGGATCTCCGCCTCTTCTTCAACGGTAGTCCGCTCGTAGCCCAACGATTCCAGGACCGATCGAATCCGCTCAGAGTCGGATATGTTCATCTGACAGCCAAAGGGCACCAGACAGTACTTCATGAGAAATACACCTCAGCAAGGAGTTGCTCCGGCGATATGCCGTGCCCGTTAGGCTGGAAGCAGACGACCTACTTTTGAATAAGCAGTTGTTCCATAGTGAGCCCGTTCGCCAGACATTCCTTGACCCAGTTGGGTTTATTGCCCCGCCCAGTCCATTTGAGTTCGGGATTTTCCGGGTGCTGGAATTTCACAGGGGCCTTTGCGCGGGTCTTTTTCGCGGATTTGGTTGTCCTGGTAGCGTTAACCGCGGTGGCAAACAGGCTGGCGATCTCTTCTGGTTTTGTGCCTAGTTTCCTAAACTTGCGGCTGAGCGTTTTGAACTCTTGTGAGCCGATAATGTCCTTCAGCAGCACCTGTTGTTCAGCAATCTTGATCTGCTTCTGCAGACGGGTCACTTCAGCATGCATTTCCTTGACGGACAATTTCTTTTTGCCTCGAGCCATGTGCAATTCTCCCGTTTTGTTTAATGGAGTTTATGAAAGCGGTATCTCATACCACCCTATAATTATCATGCCGAGGAGTTTAATCAAGAGTGATATCAGTTTTCCCCCTTTGGAATAGAGGCCGGAGGGGAGGATCTCACCCAAATCTCCGGGGAAATGAATATTCTGAAAGACGGGCAGCTGGTTCGTGACCATTCAGCACAACTCGGCCTCTTGGTTCAGCCACCCTCGACGCGGAAAGCAAATTGCACGTGCGGTCGTGCTGCGGTCCTGGTATCGGATTGTCCGCCGACCTCCGTCCATTCTTTCTTACGATAATGCATGCATTTCCGGCGTAGGTAGTCGTACGGCAGTATCCTCTTGCGGAAACAGGAGCCTTACGAGCAATCCCGGAGAACCGAGAATCCGGTGAGCGGCGGATCGCCGAACTCCCATGGCCCCGTACCGATAATCTCTCGCTCGTGTAACTATACCGGCCCGCACGGGATTCTCGGTGATGTACGAGTAGGCGTGCTGGAATTGCCTCAGTGTGCCGACTACCGCGCTCTTGAATCTGTCATACCATACATGCCCATGCAGTCCAAACATCCGATTGAACCGAATTGCAAACACACTGAGAATCCACTGCATAATTCTCGATAAGGACTCATTCTCGTCCGGCCACAGCAACAGGTGGAAGTGATTGTCCATAATGCACAGCGTGTCAATTGAGAATCTGAAGCGATGCTTTGCTTGATTGACAACCGACAGAAACATATCCTTGATCTTGTCCGACTCCAGGATAAACTCCTTGCGGTTTGCGCGAGCAACTACATGATACCGTGCCCCATCGACTAATCTTCTTGGTTTTCTCATACCTAGGATAACAGCCGGAATTGTCGTGGTACTTCAGAGCGCCTCCGTCCCCTTCCCACATCCCCTCCCACCCTGTACGTAGCGCTTCCCAAATACTACTATTGCCCCATGAGTGAACACCACGCCGGTGACCGGCAAAATGTGAAACCCAAGCCCGAGTGGCTCAAGATACGGCTCAACACCAACGCCAACTACAAGTATGTGAAAGGGCAAGTGAAGGACCACCATCTCAACACGGTGTGTGAGGAGGCGAAGTGCCCCAATATCCACGAGTGTTGGGGCCAGTACCGCACCGCGACCTTCATGATCCTTGGAGATACATGCACCCGTAAGTGCCGGTTCGGTGCCGTCAAGACGGGCGATGCTCGGGTTCTCGACGAGAACGAACCGGCTCGGGTCGCGGAGGCGGTGGTCGCCATGGACCTTGCCCATGTCGTCATCACGATGGTGAACCGTGATGAACTTGCCGACGGCGGTGCGGCGATCCTGGCCGAAACGGTTCGTCAGATCCATGCGCAGGCGGAGAACACCACTGTGGAAGTGCTTTCGTCCGATCTCATGGGCGATCGGGAGAGCATTCGCATTGCGTGTGAGAGCCGGCCGGAGATCATGAGTCATAATCTGGAGACCGTCCGTCGACTGACGCCGAATGTTCGATCCCGATCCACCTACGAGCGATCGTTGTTGTTCCTCCGGTTCGCCAAAGAGATTGATCCGGAAGCGGCCACAAAGTCCAGCCTCATGCTTGGTCTGGGCGAGACTCGCGACGAGCTTTTGGAAGCCATGGACGATCTTCTTGCGAACAACGTGAGCCTCCTCAATCTGGGGCAGTACCTGCAGCCCACACGCACGCAGCTGGCGGTGCAGAAGTACTGGACGCCCGAGGAGTTTGCCGAACTGAAGGACCGCGCGCTGGAGAAGGGTTTTGTCCACTGTGAATCGGGGCCGCTCGTCCGCTCGTCCTACCATGCCGGTGAGCAGTACGAACACTATCGCCGCCACGTTCACCCGCTCTACGCGCGCCGGTGAACACGATCGCCGGTGCGGCCCGTGCCGCCGTCCGAATCTCCATCATCGCCGGCGCGCTGCTGACCATCTCATCCTGCTATCTCCTCAACCAAGGGGCATCGCTGCTCAGGTATCAAGCGGCGGCGGAACCGATTGACGAAATTCTGGAGCGCGGAGCATTTTTGGATGGTACGCGGGTCGGCAGCCAGACGCGCACCTTCCTTTCCGAAGTAGAGCAGATTCGTGATTACGCGGCCACTCTGGGTCTGGCGGCATCTCGAAACTACACCTCTCTGGTCCCGACTGATCGGAACTATCTCGTGGATGTGGTCAATGCGGCCGCAGAGCTTTCCTTTGAGCGACACGAGTGGTGGTGGCCCTTCGTGGGTCGATTGCCGTACAAGGGCTACTACGAGACCGCAGATGCAGCACGCCTCGCCAAACGACTCGAGGGCCGGGGTCTGGACGTCTGGGTACGGCCGGTTGATGCGTTCAGCACCCTGGGGGTCCTCCGGGACCCGCTCTACGAGTTCATGACCGATTACGATCGACATACGATTGCCAATCTCATCCTCCATGAGCAGGCCCATGCGACACTCTTTCTGCGGGGCCACGCCCAGTTCAACGAGGAGTTCGCTACCTTTGTGGGTGATGTGGGGGCGGAAGGCTACCTTGTGGTTTCCGGCGCTTCGGACGCTGAGACCCTGCTCGTTGCAGCTCGCACGGCTGATCGAGAGACCGCCCGATTGCTCATTCTGGGGCTCCGTTCCGATCTTGAGCAGATGTATAGCTCAGATCTGGGGACGGAGGAAAAGCTTTTGGCGAAGGCCGTAGCGATCCAGACGTTCCAGGATCGAGTTCGGGACGACTATGAATTGATCTTCCGGACTGACTCGTTTCGAGGCTTGAGTGAGATCCCGATCAACAACGCCTTCATCGATCTCTACGTGAGCTACACGGAAGACCTTGATCTATTCCGCGAGCTCTATGAGGCGCTCTCCACGGATCTGTCACTATTCATCAGTGAGCTCAGCATCCTGGAAGACCCGAGCCGGATTCCCAACCGCGATCTTCGCAGGCTCGCGCGTCGCGACCCGAAGGCCTTCATCCGAACCTTCTTGCTGGACAGCGCCGACGAGACGTCGGTAGAATAGCGACACGAGGAATCAGGTGCGCACTTCCGAGACACACAACCATTGTCTCACGCAGAAGGTCATTGCAACACTGTTCGTGGCGGCCGCGCTTGTCGCGCTACCCATATGTGCGAGCGCCGATGGGCTGGTGTTGCGGAATGGCGACGTTATCACCGGGACCATTCAGCTCATGGACGCAGAGCACATCGTCATCCAGACCGAGTATGGTGTCCTGGAGGTAGAGCGCAGTGCTGTGCTTCGTGGCGAGTTTGGCGTACCCGATGGAGAGGTGAACAATTCACTTCTCTTCAAATTCGATTTCAACGGCGTCGTGGACGATTCTGCCGGTCTCAACCTGGCAACCAACAACGGGATGCTCTTCGTTGCCGATCGGCACGGGTCACCGGCCGCCGCTCTGCGCTCCGATGGGACCGGAACCTACCTGTCAATTGCGCCAACCGGAGAGTTGAACTCTATCGAGCAGTTTACCCTGTCATTCTGGGTGCAATTGGAAGATCTGGGCTCTACGCAGTATCTGTTCTCCAAGTGGAGGCAGGCCGACGGCCAGACCGCGGACGGCAAGTTCACCGTCCAGACCGGCGGAGGAAACCTGACTGCATATTACGTTGACCCGACCGGTACCTACCACTGGTTGACGGCACGGTCGGTTCTGCAGTCGCAGATCTGGCACGCAATCGCGGTCACCTTCGCAGGAGGACGCGCAAACATCTACGTGGACGGTGTGCTGGCGGCCTCAGATCGATTTGACTTCGTCGGTCTCCTGGCGGATACCTCACCAATCCTCGTCATGACTGCGCAGGCGAATACTGACAACCCTTTCTCCTTCTACAATGCCATTGGGACAATCGATGATCTGCGGCTCTACTCGCGTGCGCTCTCGCCCGAAGAAATCCTGCTGCTCGCCGGAGATAACGGAACCGAGTGAAGGTCTGTGTAGACGGCGCCTGACGCCGACAGCGTGCTGCGAACAAGCAAAAGTTCCGACGCGGTGAATCGTGCTGCCGTGCGACCGGCCTCCGTCCCCGCGCACGATCCACGTATCGCCGCAGCAATGGCTCTGCAACTTCGTATCTGCCAGTTCGGTTATCGTCGAACTCGATCAGCACTTGAGCAACTACGGCCAAAAAGTTGGACGAGGAGGCCGATGAACCCGCGCCGTCGCTCTAACTGCTTCGCGGATTGGTGCTTACACAGTAGCGTGCGAGTGGCAATGAACGGCGCTGCGTGGTGAGAGAGAGGGAAAGGTGTTGCCGAAACAGGACTCTCGT
>DAOWMR010000195.1 GCA_030642995.1 Spirochaetales bacterium | reverse complement strand
TCGTCAAACCAGATGGCAGTTTCCAGACCATCCCCGCTCCCGTCACCGTAGTCGTCATCGCCGTAGCCGTCGTATTCACGCGGGGGACCAATGATAAGCTCAAACTCAATGTCGCCCTCCCCCGCTTCGGGGAAACCTTCCACGTAGTCGTATCCATCCATGTTTGGGTAGTTCGGGAAGGTCACGACGGCGAGGTAGTATCCGCCCATGAAATCCAGGTACACATCATGGATGAGCGACCCAGCGTCGAGCCCGCTGTCGTCGTCCTCGGTTATGTAGAAGCCTTCACTGTCAAAGAGATAGAGAACCGAGTCGGCCGATCCGTACTGTGACATGTCACCCGTGACCAGCACTTCTGCGCTGATCCATGTCGGTTCTTCGAGGGTCAAACTGTAGAGGGCAACGCCGGCTCCTACTCGGCCCTCTACGACCAACTCTCCGCCGGTATAATGGATGGGGGTTGCGAGCTGACGGAAATCATCAAGCCAGATGACAGTCTCTGCGTCGCCGTAGTAAGGATCGCCGCCAGAGTAGTCGCCCTCGCGAGTTCCGTACTCAACAATCAAGTCAAAGGAGATGTTGCTGCCGCCTTCCTCCCCGATGTTCACGAAGAATCCGTCGAAGTCCGTTTCAAGTCGATTATCATACGTCGCGACGATTGCGTAGTAGCGCCCCGGGGAACTGATCTGAGCTCCATTGATCAGCGAGGCGTAACCACCGAACGGGCTGTCGTCGTTCTGCGCAACCAGGCGCCCCTCGGCATCAAACAGCCAGAGCTTGGAGTCGTTGTCCTCATACTCCGTGCCCGGCCGAACCTCCGTCACCCGAACCTCTATCGTGAGCGGACCGGCGTAGCCCACATCAAGGGCGAAGGACGCGAAGCCGACGTCAACGTCGCCATACGCGATGCCTCCCCCGTTTTCCATGGGCACGTACTGCGAGCTCTTGACAACTTCTCCCCAGTCATGCTGCGCGAACGTTATGCCTGTCACCAGCACCAAGAGCAGTGCAACCAGAACCAGCCGTGGTCGTCCATTTGTTCGAGTGATCATAACTCCCTCCTTGTAGGGTCTTTTCTAATCGTTGGTTCCCGCCGTTTGATCTGCGGAGACCGACAGGAACCCGCCAAAACTTCCCCTGGTGAGACCGCGGAGAATCCCGTTGATGGCCTCGGCAGGGTCTGCCTCCCGGTTCAGGATCCGGTAGACTACCTCCGTGATGGGAAGTTTCAAACCCTTCCGTTCAACAATGGCCTGCGCGCCACGCGCCGCCACCACTCCTTCCGGAAGGTAACCTACCTCAGAGATCCGACCGATCAGGTCAGTGATGTCTGTGAAAGAGGATAGCACGTTTTTTTCAACTATCTCCCGCCCAAATCGACGGTTGCGACCATATCGGCTCCTGCAGGTCACATCCAGATCGCCAACGCCTGCAATGGAGGTAAAAGTTTCCGGGTGCGTGGCGCCCAGGGCGATCGCCAAAGTCTGGATCTCATTCAGGCCGGCGGCAAGCAGGAGGCTCCCGGTGTTATCACCAAAGTCAGCTCCGGCGGTCTCTTTCATCGCGTCCATGATCCCGAAAGCAATGGCGATGACATTCTTCATCGCCGCGGCAATCTGTACGCCGACGACGTCGAGCGAGCTGAAGACCAGAAGTGGATGAACGTTCAGGAGTTCTCGAAATCGGATGGCATTCCGCGGGCTGGCACTGGCACAGATCAGTCCGGTGAGCTTCCCGCGCGCAACTTCTTCCGCATGACTCGGACCGGAAATGTAAACGAGACGGTCTTTGTAGAATCCGGGGAGGTAGTCCTCAAGCGTCTCCACGATGAGCCGGGTACCGCGTTCCGTCTGTATGAAACCTTTGGTGATTATGCCGATCCTCAGGTCACCCGCGGCGATCCGCTCCACCGCGAGAATCTGTCGAGCAATCGGCAGAATGTGAAGCGACGGCGTCGCGAAGATGGCGTAGCCGGCATCAGCTACGACTGATATGATGTCCGTGCTCGCCGATAGAGTCGCAGGAAGGTCCACGTCGGGGAGATAACGTTCGTTCCGACGGTTGGTGTTTATGTCCTCGGCAACCTCGGTCCGACGGGCCCAGATTTGCACATGGTGGCCATTGTCTCCGAGCACCTTCGCGACCGCCGTACCCCATGCGCCGGCTCCGATGATCCCGACCCTGGCCATAGCTACCCCGCTGCGCTGGTGACGAGCTTGCCGAACTCGCTCACATGCTTGGCGATGACGTCTATGCCACTCTGCCAGAACTCCGCGCTCTCAATATCAAAGCCGGCTTCTCGAGTCACCTCATTGGCCGTTGCCTGGCCGGTCAACTGCAGGAGTCTCTTGTATCGATTGGGGAAACCCTGCGGCGCCTCCGTGTAGTTGGCGTAGAGCGCGAGTCCGAGCAGTTGGCCGAACGCGTAAGGATAGTTGTAGAACGACAGATCGGCACTGTAGTAGTGACCCTTCACCGCCCACATGTACCTGTGGAGCCGGCTCTTGTCCAAACCATCGCCGTACGTGTCCACCTGAGCCTGAATCATGAGGTCCGAGAACTCGGCTGGACTCAATTCTCCGGTCTTCCGACGTTCAAACACGGCTTTCTCGAATTTGAACCGGGACAGGATATCAACAATCACCGCTGTGGCTCCCTGAAGAGAAAGTTCCAGGACGCCGATCCGCTCGCCGTCGTTCTCAGCACTTTCCAGGGCACGGTTGAACACGATCGTTTCACAGAAGATCGATGCGGTCTCGGCCAGCGTCATCGGGTAGTCCTGATGCAGTGCCGGTAGATCTCTCATCACGGATCCGTGGTAGCCGTGACCCAGTTCATGGGCCAGGGTCGCCACGCTGTCAAACGACCCGTCGAAGTTGGCCAGGATACGGCTTTCCCCGACAAGCGGCATGAAGGTGCAGAACGCACCCCCCACCTTGCCTTCACGAGGCTTTGCGTCTATCCATCCTTGCTTGAATGCGGACTCCGCGAAATCGCCAAGCTCGATAGAAAAGGAGTTGAACTGCTCCACGATGAATTTTCGGGCATCCCCAAAAGACCACTCTTTCTCTGTTGCGCCGACAGGAGCGAAGAGGTCGTAAAACGCGCAGCGCTTCACCCCAAGAAGCTTTGCCTTGGCCTTCAGGTACTTACGGAAGACAGGGAGGTTTTTCTCCATGACGCCGATGAGCGCATCGAGCGTCTTCGGGCTGACCCGACTGAGGAAGGCAGCGTGATCCAGGCTCGATTCGTAGTGGCGGCGCTCATCCAGGATCACCGCGAAGCCCTTTACTCCGTTCAGCGCCGCGGCCAGGGGGATCTCCATCGACTTCCAGGCGTCAAGTTCCTTCTCGTATGCCTTCCGTCTGATTGCACGATCCTTGTGCATGGCCAGGGAGCGGAGTTCCACCACCGTCTTTGTCTCCTTCCCCTTCCAGGGAACGGACAAATTTGAGGAAACGGTTTCCTGCAATCGACCCCAGGCGTCCCCTCCCGCACGGCTCAGATCCGCCGCCAGATTTTCCTCGGGGAGGCTCATTTGCCGGGACTGAAGTTGCAGCTGCTCGTTCAGGTAGAATCTGAACCGTTTGGCGGTCTTGCTCTCCTTGTAGAGCCTGGGGAGTTGTTTGCGGAGTCCGTCAAGCTCATTCCGGAAACTTACGTCAGCATCTTTGAGCTGGAGAACGTCTTCCTCCAGGCTGTTGAGCTCGGCCAGAGTCTTTTCGTCACGCGTATCGGTTGCGTAGCAACAGTAGATATAGGATTCCAGATTCAAGTAGAGCGCGTGCGCCATGTTAATTTTCTTCAGGAGAAGTGTCAGCCACTTTTCCGGTGACTTCTTCTTTGACGCGGTGTCGTTCAGTTTTTTGTTGAGCGCCCGGGCAATCTTGACCAAATCCGCCCGGTCACGACGATACTCTTCGCTTTCGTAGCCGCCATATACGGCATCAAGCTTCCACTTCGGGGCCCTAGAACCACTCGCCATTTCCGTCCTCGTATTCAAATATCTCTTCATCCTTGAAGAACAGCCCAATCTCTCTCGCGGCACTCTCGGGCGAATCCGAAGCGTGCATGATGTTCAACTGGGTCTGGGTTGCGTAATCGCCACGGATCGTGCCCGGCAGCGCCTGTTCAACTTTGGTTGCGCCGCAGAGCAGTCGGAGGCGACTGATGCCTTCCTCGCCTTCCAGCACCATTGCGAGAACGGGGGCCGAAATCACGTAGCCGACGAGATCTCCGAAGAACGGTTTCTCGGCATGCTCGCCGTAGTGGGTCTCGGCGAGTTCTCGCGGGATTGTCATCAGTTTCATTGCGAGTATCTGGAATCCCTTGCGTTCCAGACGAGTAACGATTTCTCCGGCAATCCTTCGTTGCAGGACACCAGGCTTCAACATTGCGAACGTGCGTTCTTTGGACATTATTTCCTCTCGTTGAGTTTTTTCGGCGGGAGTATAGCACAATGCAAAGCGCCGAGGATACGGCGCCGAGGCGGCCCGTCTACTGGCCGGTGAGTGCCGTGTTGGTCTCGCGGAATCGCTTCACGACCACAGGCAGGATGTCCAGCGCGACTTCGGGGTGTGATTCCATGAAGCTCTTGAAATCCCAAGCGCTCAAAACCAGGCATCGGGTCTGTTCAACCGCAACGACGTCGGCAGATCGATTTGCGCCGTCAAGCACGCTCATCTCGCCGACGACCTCTCCCGAACCGTGTGTCGCAAGCTCCAGGCGTTCGCCGTTTTCGCTGGTCTTCACGATCCTGACCTTGCCCTCAACGATAATGAAGAGGCCAATACCCGGATTGCCCTGTTTTACGATCACGTCATCGGGCTCAAAAGTCCGTTCAACGCAAGCCTTGGCTATTCCGGTGAGGAAGCGCTGGCTGAGACTGGCAAACAACGAGACGGCTTTGAGGGCATCAACAATTTCCTGATGCTGCATGATTCGTAGTAGCATGGGCACAACCCGGTGTCAAGCGAGAACCGGACGCAAGGCGCCGGTGGGAACCGTCAACGGGATGCCTGCAGGCTGAGGTCGCGGGTTTTCGCTTGTCCTCGGCCGAAGACGTCCTGTGGAGACGCTCGACCCGCGACCTCCGCCACGGCATCCCCGACACCGATGACGACCGGCGCCTTGCTCCCCACGCCGCAGTTGCGGTGGCGCTTGACCAAACTATTGAGTCGATCCTTGCCCTGCTTCCGTCAACGCATGCTCCAGGTCTTCGTAGCCGCCCAGGTGAGCCCGCATGAGGCTTTTCCATAGCTTTCCGTGGTTGGGTACGGAGAAGTGAAGGAGCTCGTGAACGATTACATAGTCCCATAGCTCCGGCCCGAGGCCGAGCAGTTCAGTGTTGAAATTCAGGTGTCCGTTGGTGGAGCAGGAGGCCCATTTGTTGCGCATGGGCCGGACGGCGATCCGGGCCACATCCACCTGAAGTCGCTGTGCCCAGTAGCGGACCCGCTCCTTGAACACGGATTTCTGGTCAGTTTTCTGCATTGCCACTACTACCTATTGGCCTTGTCAAGCAAGCCAAACAACTCATCCACGATCGCAGTCACGCGATTGATGTCTTCCGATTCGGCGAAGATCGCAAATGTCACCTGTTTCCTGAGCTGCCGAAGGCTGCGTTCGCTCTCTTTCCAGTTCGGATTGTCCGTGAACGCCTGCCGGATGCTGCGACTCACATCTTCTGCATTGTGTATCTTGGCGCCTGTCAGGGTGCGGTACACGAAATACGTCAGATCATCAAAGTTCTTTTCCGCCTGTTCCTTCTTGCGAAGTTCATTCAGTTCGACCTCTTCCAGCAACTCCTTCAACGCTTTGGCCGTGCTGGTCTGGCGGCTCTCATAAG
>DAOWMR010000001.1 GCA_030642995.1 Spirochaetales bacterium | reverse complement strand
GGCGCGCGCGGGTGGGGGTCCTGTTCGCGGTCGGTGACGGTGAACTCGTGGCGAAGTACGGCCTTGGTCTGGAAGAGTCCTGCCTCCATGCTCTCCATATCAGTCATTCGAGTGGGATCTATCGCAACGTGCTTGAGAAACGCCTTGTCCTGTTTGTCAACCGACCGCTCCGGCGAGTGGAGTATTTCCTCGGTCTGTGTCCGGATGAAGAGCTCTCCTCCTTCCAAAAGGCACTTTTTCTCCCGGCTATCATTCACGGTGAGGAAGGATACGCTTTGCTCGGACTTCAGGAGGAGACCGGCAGTCTGGACGAAGCGTTCGGATCGATTGTTCCACTGTTGACGTCAGCTGCGGCTGTTTCGTGAGTCTGTGTTGTACTGGTTCATGCCCACCCTGCTACGCATCCAGATGAGGCTTGAGGGCTTCACCGAGGTCGTCCGGGCTTGCACCGGAGAGTTCCAGAAACTGATGGACGTTATCTCGAATTCGGGAGTCCAGCTGTTCTCGATCCGTGTAGTACGGCGGGATTGACAGGAGTTCATCCTCACCTTCGTTATAGACAAAGAGATAAACGCCTGATCGCTCGGTTGCATAGCTTCCGGCGTGCGACACTGCCGACCACGGCATTCCCGTTTCAGCTCCCATGCTCGTTATGCAGACCAATTCGTCATCAGAGGTTTGAACCTGGCTCCTGAATTGATAGACAGTGAATCGAACAAGATGGTAGGAAATCCACGCGCTGATGGCGAGCGCGATGACTCCAATGAGGACTTGTTCCAGAGCCAGGAGTAGGATCGAACCGCCAATCACAATCACAGCGGCGGCGGGCAACACGAATACTCGCGGTGCTCTCTTGGGGTCAAACCTGTGTACCATGCGGCATGCTACTCAGAGCAGTTACGGCAGTCAAGGTTGGAACTGAGCGGTCTTTCTGATACGGTGCGCTCGTGGAGAGCATAGAGGTTTACACTGACGGTGGTTGCCACGGCAACCCTGGTCCCGGGGCGTGGGCTTTCTTGGTTCAAGCGAGCGATTGCACGGAACGCAGCGGCAGCGAATTACAGACAACGAATAACCGGATGGAACTACAGGCAGTGATTGAAGTTCTCCGGTACGTAGTCCAGCAGGGATACGGTGACCGAACGGTCAATATACACACCGATTCACAGTATGTACGAAATGGCATCACGACCTGGATACAGTCCTGGCTGCGCAATGGGTGGAAAACGGCTGCCCGGAAACCAGTGAAGAACCAGGATCTCTGGGTGCGTTTACACGAGTTGGATGAGCTTGTCCATCCGCGATGGAAGTGGGTTCGCGGTCACTCCGGAAACATCCTGAACGAGCGGTGCGATCAGCTCGTTCAGGGTCAGATTGCGCAGATAGACATCTAGAACTGAAGCGACAGTCGATTTTTCCCAGTTGTCTCTCAGCATGGAGATCATCTCGTACGCACCGCTTGGATATAGGGGGCAGCTGGTTTCGGTAGAGGTCGATCTCCGGATCGGGATTCCGGGGACCGATATCATAGGGTTGCCTGCCAGCGAAGTTCGTGAAGCGAAAGACCGCGTTCGCGTCGCACTGCGCAACAGCGGCTTTTCCTATCCGACTCAGCGGGTACTGATCAACCTGGCTCCTGCCGATGTCCCAAAAGCCGGGAACGGGTTTGATCTGGCGATTGCCTTGGCCGTAATCCTTCAATCAGGGCAGCTCAAACCGCCGCCAATCGCCAAACTCCTGGTGCTCGGCGAACTGCATCTGGACGGTTCAGTTGGGCAAGTGCGCGGCGGGATATCGGCTGTTGACGAAGCTGCGCGTTCAGGGATCCAGCGGTTTCTGGTCCCTCATGGGAATCACGGAGAAGCTATGGCCGTCGGGGTGGGGCGCGTGGGGGTTGTGAAACACCTGGCCCAACTGGGAAGGCTGCTGAACGATCTCGGTGCCGCACAGATACCGAAACAACCTCCCGCAGAGATCGCGCTCGGCAGGCGCTCCGCGCCGACATGTCCGCTCGGCGATGACTACATCAATCTCCGTGGGAACGGAGTCTTCAAGCGCGTCCTCGCCCTCGCCGCCGCCGGCGGGCACCATCTTCTTGTCGTTGGGCCACCCGGCGCCGGGAAGAGCATGGGAATCTCCCTGTTGCCCACCATTCTTCCGCCTCTGCGTCGTGAAGAAGCACTTGAGGTTACGCGCGTTCATTCGCTGAGAGGGGGGCAGACCTCAACCGGCGGCGGACTGATTCTAGAACGGCCGTTTCGCACTCCACACCACAACAGTTCGGTCGAAGGACTGCTCGGGGGAGGTCGGTTGGTTCGTCCCGGCGAGGTCTCACTTGCGCACCGGGGCGTTCTTTTCCTTGATGAAGCCCTGGAGTTTCAACGCCCGGCACTGCAGGGGTTGCGCGAGCCTCTCGAAAAACGATGCGTGCGCATTTCCAGAGCCGGTCGCAGCTATTGGTTTCCCGCGGCGTTTCAGCTTTTCATGGCGGCCAATCCCTGTCCGTGCGGCAATCTCGGCAGGCCTGACCGAGAGTGCATGTGCAGCCTCGTCGAGGTGGAACGTTACTGGCGGCGCTTTGGGGGGCCGCTATTGGACCGGGTGGATTTGCGTGTTGCGGTCGCGTCACGGGACATCGATTCGTTGCCGGTCGGCGAGAGCAGCAGCGATATGCGGCGTGCCGTGTTCAGAGCCCGGGCTCGACAGGAAGGTAGACGAAATCGGGCTGGATGCCGGTACAATGCTGAGCTGCCGGTAGAGCGCCTGTTTGCGGTCGTTGAGATGACTAAACTCGCCAGGCGTACATATCGTGCGGCGTGCATCAAGTTGCGTCTGTCTGCGCGCGCGTCCGTATCCGTGGCGAGGGTAGCCCGCACAATCGCCGACATCGAGGATACTGACCTTGTCTCGGAAGACCATGTTCTGGAAGCCGTGGCACATCGTCGAAATGGAGAGGACCAGTCGTTGTGGTCAACAGTGTAAGTATTGGCATCCGTCGCATACGCTCGATATATTGTAGGCGTGAAGCTCTATAGCCGCGGACAGGTTTTCTTTTTCTCGGTTGCCAGCGCGCTGGTTGTGCTGCTGCTGGCGTTCGGATTTGGCATTTTCAGTGATCGTGGTGGGGCAGACAGCTCCGGCGGGTTCGAGGGCAGTTCGGTAGGTGAAGACATCAGGCCGGAACCCACCTTTCGGTTTGAGACGAATCCGAACTCAGATGGTTTAGCGGTGACGACTGATCCTAGATCGGACTATACCGACGACGAGCTCGAGAACATCCGAATCTTTCAGATGCGCAACGAAGGCGTCGTCAATATCACGACTGAGACGATAGCCTACACCTGGTTCCTTGAACCGGTTCCTGAACGCGGAACGACCGGCTCCGGGAGCATCATCGACAGCCGCGGCTACGTGCTGACGAACCAGCATGTGGTAGAGGACGCCGTGCGGGTGTACGTGACGCTTTCCGATGGGACGACGCTGTTGGGGGAAGTGATCGGCTCCGACGGTGAGAATGACCTTGCCGTCATCAAGTTTGATCCGGAAGATCATAAATTGCGGACGGTGCCTTTTGGAAAGTCGGGGGACCTGCGGGTTGGGCAGAAAGTGCTCGCCATCGGAAACCCTTTTGCGCTTGACCGGACACTGACGACAGGAATCATTTCCGGTCTCGGCAGGAGTCTTCGAAACGACAAGGACCTGATCATTCAAGGTATGATCCAGACCGATGCCAGTATCAATCCCGGCAATTCCGGAGGACCGCTCCTTGATTCGCGCGGCGATATGATCGGGATCAACACCATGATCTACTCACAGACCGGCGGGTCCATCGGTATCGGGTTTGCCGTTCCCGTGGATACTGCCCGACGTGTGGTGCCGGATCTCATTGAATTTGGAACCGTTCGGCGCGGATGGATTGAGATCATCCCGCGGGAGATCATCCCACAGATTGCTGCAATCGACAAAGTGCCGGCCTATCGTGGTCTTCTCGTGAGCCAGGTTGAGCCCGGAGGTAACGCCGACCAGGCGGGTCTTCAGGGTGGGAGCACAGACCGTCCCGTGCGCTTCGGCAGGACCATCATCTACCTTGGCGGGGACATCATCATTGAGGTAGACGGAATTGAGGTGAACTCGGTCGCGAACTTCTACGAGGCCCTTGAAGACAACCTTCCAGGGGAAACCGTCTCGGTGATCTATCTGCGGAACGGTCGCCGGCGTGAGACGACGGTAACCCTGGTGGAACGACCCGCGCGTTTCCAGTGGGATTGACCGGTGACTCGACAGTTCTCGGTTGAAGCTGAGTTTGCGCCCGCCGGGGACCAGGGCGCCGCCATTCAGAAACTTGCTCACGGGATCAATTCCGGCCACAGATTCCAGACCCTGCGTGGCGTTACAGGGTCCGGCAAGACCTACACCATGGCCAAGATCATAGAGGCGGTGCAGCGTCCGACCCTCGTGATCAGTCACAATAAGACCCTGTCGGCACAGCTCTACCGGGAATTCTGCGAGTTCTTTCCTCAAAACGCCGTAGAGTACTTTGTTTCCTACTACGACTACTATCAGCCGGAAGCATACGTTGCGAGCCGGGATCTCTACATTGAGAAGGATGCCTCCATCAATGAGGAGATTGAGCGTATGCGGCTCTCGACGACGACGAGTCTTCTCGAACGCTCGGATGTTATCGTTGTCGCTACGGTTTCGTGTATCTACGGTCTTGGGAGCCCACGTGACTATCGCGAGATGCGGCTTAGGCTGGATCGCGGATCTGAGATCGATCTTTCGCTTGTACGACGGAAACTCATTGATCTTCAGTACGAACGTAATGACGATATTCTGCAACGGGGCAAGTTTCGTATTCGGGGAGAAGTGGTGGAAATCTTTCCGGCCTACGCCGAGGAAGCCTATCGCATTGAGCTGGATTGGGACGAGATAGCAGCCATAAAGTTGATCAATCCGGTCTCGGGTGAGCCCATTGCCGAGATAGATGTGGCAATGATCTACCCGGCGAAACACTTCGTCATGTCGCAGGACCAGATTCGTGAGGCGGTGAGTCTCATTCGCGACGAACTCTCCGATCGGCACAGGCAATTGCTGGCCGAAGAGAAACTTGTTGAGGCGCAGCGGTTGAAGAGTCGGACCGAGTACGATATTGAGATGATGAACGAGATGGGGTACTGCTCAGGAATTGAAAACTACAGCCGCCATCTCAGCGGTCGTGCCGAGGGAGAGCGACCGGCCGTTCTTATCGACTACTTTCCCGACCGATTCCTCACCTTCATCGACGAAAGCCACGTCACTGTTCCACAGGTGGGCGGGATGTTCGCCGGCGACCGCAGCCGCAAGCTCTCTTTGGTGAACTTCGGATTTCGATTGCCCTCGGCTCTCGACAATCGACCGCTGATGTTTGACGAGTTTGAGTCGCTGCTGGACCAGGTAGTGTTCGTGTCTGCGACGCCGCGCAAAGACGAGTTGGAAAAGAGTGATCAAGTCGTAGAGCAGATCATCAGGCCGACAGGGCTGCTTGATCCTGTGATCGTCGTTCGGCCGAGTGAGGGGCAGATCGAGGATCTCTACGGGGAGATTCGCGAGCGAGTCGCCGCGCGCGAACGGGTTCTGGTCACGACCTTGACCAAGAAGATGTCCGAAGATCTGACCGACTACCTGACCAATCTCGGGCTCAAGGTTCGGTACCTGCATTCGGAGATTGAGACCATTGAACGGGTGGAGATCCTCACCCAGCTTCGGAAGGGCGAGTTTGACGTACTCGTTGGGATCAACCTGCTCCGGGAGGGGCTGGATCTCCCGGAGGTCTCTCTCATTGCGATTCTGGACGCCGACAAGATTGGCTTTCTGCGCTCTTCAACTGCGTTGATCCAGACCATTGGAAGAGCGGCACGCAATGTCAACGGGAAAGTCGTCATGTACGCGGATCGCATGAGCGACGCTATGGATCTGGCCATTCAAGAGACTGAGCGGCGACGGAAGATACAACTGGCGTACAATGATAAACACGGCATCACACCGAAAAGCATCTCCAAAGCAATCAGAGACATACTTGTTCGTAAGAGGAAAGAGCACAGACAGAATCAGCAGCAATCCATTGAAATACTCATGCAGAGCTACAATGTCATGGTCCCCACGCAGAGAAAGGCGCTCGTCAAGCTTCTGGAGGCAGAGATGCTCGAGCGAGCCAAGGATCTCGAGTTTGAAGAAGCGGCCGTGATACGGGACGAGATTTCGAATCTGAAGGAAATTGGCGCCGGTCCCTAGCGCCGCGCTACGGACGCCCTACCGTGCTTTGAACATCACGAAATCCACACCGGAGGCGCCGAGTCGGGGGATGAACTTCCAGTCTCCATAGAGATCGGGATTCTCGAATGCTTCAATGGACCGAACGACATAGCCGTACGCTTCAGATACCGTCACATAGCCGTCATAATTCGAGTCTGCCATAGTCGCCGTCTCCAGGAAGTAGTGGGTGAAGATGCCGTTTTCAATACCGACCCACGGCAGATACTCATGGGAGAACTCCTGCTCCCCGGCGGCGGTGATGACCACTGTCTCCGGTCCGATGTCCGCCGATCCCTGCGAATCATTCTCGGCGTAGAGCGTGATCGCGGCCAGTCCGTCGATGAAGGAGATCCCGGTGCCGTCGCCCTCATAGGCCGGTGGTACCGTATCAACGGCCGTCCCGGTTCCGATGAACCCGCCCGAATGGCAGGCATCTATCACAACGATCCTCTGCCGGGAAGCGATCTTCTCCAGGTGGAGCGCAAGATCGTCGTCGCTCTCCGCCGCGCGTTCCAGTTCCAATTTTACATCCTCAACACTCACCGGTCCAACAAGCGATAGATCGTGGAGGAAGATGTAGTCGGTGTACATCCCGGCGCCTTGCGGCTCTGAGCTGTCCTGCGAATCGTTGAAGTAGTCCTGCCACACCGCCGGGAGGCCATTGGGATTGCCCATCCCATCGCCGTAGCCGTGACCGGCGAAGTAGAAGACAAATCTTGTGAGCGTGGGGTCCGGCAACGAATTGATCTGCGAGGCAATGTCCTCAAAGTCGATCTCCAATTGGGTCTTGGTTGCGTCGGCTTCTGTTCGGAGGATGACGTCATCCGGACTGAACCCCTGTTCGTCACTGGTCAGGAGGTTGTAGATGTCCACTGCGTCATTATCCGAGTAATTGAGGTCGTTGATCTCACTGTAGTCTGCGACACCGTATACGATTGCGAATCCCCGTGGCAGATTCACAGGGAGTGCACCACAGCCGCTCAACAGGCTTGCCGCGACACCTATGAGTAGACAAGTCAGGAACGTACGCACGACACTCATACTATATTATCCTTCGTTGTTCCTTTCCATTCTGTTCGGTTGCGCGTGACACGGACAAGCGCAACTCGGCGGAGAGACCCAGGTATATCGCCCCCGGCAGTACGAATGCCTCGCCGATCTTGAGGCCGAGATCACGACGGATCTCCCATCCGATCGGCAGTTCGACCGAGACGACGGCGCCTCGGGTTAACGGAATCTGGAGCGTCGGTGCAAGTTCCAGGATCGGAAAGAACGAGAGGAGGTAGGTTGCGTCGTACCCTGCCAACACGCCATACGCCGAGAACTGAACGCCCAAGGGCGACCGGCCGGGGCGAACGTACCCAATCCTTGACCACGTCGTCCTCCCCGTCCAGCCCGCGTAGCTGTACCCGACTGCAGGGGATGTTGGTATGGCGCGTACCACACCGATACCGCCGGCGAACTCGAAACCGCTCACGAAGTGCACGCCGACGCCAAATTGAAGGGACGATTGGAGTTGCAGCCGTGGATCGAATCGAGTATCTTGAGCCAGCAGGGCGGCATTATCGCTCCCCGCGATGATCATCAGTTCTGCAGATGCAGTCTCTGCATACGCACTCTGTGCGTGCGGCACCACGAGCAGGAAGGTTAGCAGGACTCTTGTTATGCTCAGGCGATTCATACAATCTGAGGATGCACAACTGTCTCTCCGCGGTCAAGTCCACAGAGGTTCTCTTGGAAGGATCACGCTGTTCGTACTAGGTGTCCTGCTTCTCGGTCTTGCCGGATGCTCCCGAACGCCGGAAGAGAGCGGTGTGAACCTTCCTACTACTCCGGTGATTTCCGTCCGACCGCGTTGGGCGGTTGCCGCGGATTTGTACGTTCTGGTTCGAGCAGAACCCTCCGTTGACTCCGACATCCGGGGGAACCTGCGAATCGGGGATGTAGCCGAGATTGTATCGATCAGTACAGTGACCAACGACCTGCGGGGGCCTGGGAACATCTGGTATGAAGTAGAGGCCTCCGGCCTTCGCGGCTGGGCGCTGGGCAACGCGCTGGAATTGTATGAGAGCCGAAGCAGGGCAGTGAACGCTGCAGTGCAGGAGACGCGGTGAGCGATACCTTGATACGTTTGCTTCCGTATGTTCTTCCCCCGGCGTTGGGCGCCGTTATCGGATATGTGACTAACTATGTTGCTATCCGTATGCTGTTTCGCCCGCTAGCTGAAAAACGTGTCTTTGGCGTTCGCATTCCGTTCACGCCCGGAATAATCCCCCGGCAGCGGTACGACCTCTCGCGTAGCATTGCCACAATGGTCTCAACCAAACTCTTCACTGAGGATGTCCTCAAATCGAAGCTGAATGAAAAGGCATTTGCCGACAGTCTCACCGCCAGCGTCGCCCGGTTTACCACGGACATGCTCGATCGGATACCAAGTGGTGACGAGGGTGAAGGCGATGCATTCGGTGAGATTCCGGATCTCGTATCCACCATTCTCGAGGGATTTCTTTCTTCGGATGCATTTCTGAGTTCAACCCGTCGAATCGTAATTGTGGCGATAGAAGGCGCTTTGAAACTGAATCTGGATCAGATCGTGCCCAGGGACGAGACGGTCCGTCGACTGGTCGGGAGGGCCCTTCACACGATCGCCGATGGTTTCGGCGCAGACGCGATACGCGCCGCGGTGGTGAGGTGGATTTCCGCCCACGTTGCCGATGACACTCCGCTCCACGAAGTCCTTGGGCCGAAGACGCTTGAACGGCTCGCCGATCTGCTTCCCAGGTCGTACGATCCGATCCTGAACTCCCTCGTCACGTTCCTGCGGCAGCCTGAAACGCGAAAGGAACTTGCCGTTCACGGTCGTGAACTGATGAAGCAGATCCTCAAGCGATTGAACCTGTTCCAGAGGCTACTGGTCTCAGCAACACAGTATGATCGGAATCTGGACGAGAACATGCCCGCGATCGTGTCGGACGTGATTGATAGTCTCGAATCGGCCGGAAGAAATCCAGAGACAATGGCTCAGATCGTCGGTGTCTTTCGGTCCAGATTGGCCGGGTGGGGAGAGACCGGAGTGGGCACTCTCGGGAGAACACACTCCATGGATCTTCTTGAGCTTGCCGACAGGGTAGTCTCGGCGGGGGTCGATTTGCTTGGTCGAGAGGATGTCCACGAGCGTGTATCCGGATCAATTCTCGAATTTCTTGGACGTCGGGGAGACGACACTCTGGAAGAGGTGATTGGCGACACCGTGGGTATAGACGGAGAGGTTTTGAAGGAGCGGGTCGTTGCTCTCGTTGATCGTTGGATGGAGAGACCGGACGCCTCGGCCCGTATTACAGAACAGGTTTCCCGGTTTGCATCCACGCATCTTTTCGGCGCCAGGGCCACCGCTCTCCGAACACTGATCGTCCTGTCTGATGAGCAGAAACAACGCATTGACACCATTCTTGCCGGCAAGCTTCGCGAGCAGTTGGAACTCAGAGTTCCGGAGCTGATCGATGGGCTCGACGTCTACGGTATGGTGGCACAGAAAATTGATGGTCTGGATGTCGAAAGCGTGGAACAACTCCTTCTCATGGTGATCGCAAAGCACTTGAAGTGGATCAATCTATTCGGTGCGTTGCTCGGCGCAATCATCGGTGGGATTCAGATCCTCGTCTCCCAATTCACGTAATTTCGACCGGAAAATCGACACAAATCCCGCTACAATAGAACTGTGGTACCATACTCGATCCTCCTGGTCTCTCCGGATGCGGAGTTGAGACACACAGTAGAGAATACTCTGATTGACATGCCGGTGGAGATTGCCTCCGTTCAATCCGTCGAAGAGGCGAAACAATCGATCCCGGAAACCGAACCGCAGATTGCCATCGTATCCGACGCTCTGGAGTATGACGAGTGCTTCAATCTCTGCGACATCCTCCGGAAGATCCACCGCCGTGAACCGTTTCAGATCATACTCGCCGTCACCGATGTGGATCAGGATCTGCTGGAACGGGCTCTCAACGGTCTCATCGATGACTTTTACATCACCTCGGCCCCGATGGTAGATCTGAAGCTGCGCGTTCAGGCGGCCATTCGACGGTTGAGCGATCACGAGGTGGTCTCAGGAGAGCGGGAGTACTATCGCCGCGCGGCGCAGCAGGAAGAGGAGCTTACATCAAAGGTGTTGGATGAAACGCTGGCGCTTCGCGAGAAGATTGAGATGTCTCAACAGTCATCGCGTACGGACTCCGTAACCGGATTGCTGCGCGAACCGGTGCTCCTGGAAGAGGTGGATACGGAAATTGAGCGCGCTGTTCGGTCGCTGAACACGTTGTCGGGATTCATGGCGTATGTAGATCAGGGCGGCGAACTTCAACAGACGCATGGCGTTGAGGCGATGAATCGACTGATGGGGCAATTGGGACGGGGATTCCAGCGCGGTTTGCGGAAGTACGACCTTTCCGGGCACTACGGCAAAGAGGAGATCCTCGTCGTACTGCCCGGTACTGATCTCCTGTTGGGTGAAAAGGTGGCCGGCAGATTCGCCGGGGTGGCCAATGGACTGGTCTCTCGATCTCCCGGTTTTGTCGGATTGGTGACATTCTCATTCGGGGTAGCCGTTTTTACGGACGGCGAATCACGCGAGCAGTGGCTCCACCGTATGGGGGCGTCCCTTTCGCGGGCGCGAACACTTGGTGGCGGGAGAATTGAGACCGAGGAGCAACTGCCGAATGCCTATGCGCTTTGGAAGGCCGGCCGCGGGAAGTAGACGGAGTCATCCGGGGTTGTCGCCGGCGTGATCCTCTTCCAGATTCGCCTGCGGCAATGAGATCGTGAAGGTGCTGCCCTGTCCGAGCGTGCTTTCCACGCTGACGTCGCCACGGTGCAACCGCGCAATATGCTTCACGATCGCCAGCCCAAGACCGGTTCCACCGAGTTCCCTGCTCCGCGCCTTGTCGGTGCGGTAGAATCGTTCAAAAACCCGCGGAAGATTCTGGTTCCGAATGCCCTGTCCATGGTCTTCCACCGAAATCAACAAAACTCCGGATCCGTTGGTCACCGTTATTGCTACCTCGCTGCCGTTGTTCGAGTACTTGATGGCGTTGTCGACAAGGTTCAGGACCGCCTGTTCGAGCAGGCTCGGATTCGCCCGGATTGTCGTCGGCCCGCGGAATTTTCGACTAATCTCCATTTCCTTGGCCGTCGCTTTGGACTTGCAGATTTCAAGGGCAGTATCGATGATTTCTTCGCTCGAGCACCGTGAGAACTCTATCTCCTGATCCGGTTGCTCCAGGCGTGACAGGCTCAGCAGATCCTCAAGTATATTGTTCAACCGATTCGTGTGTTTCAGGACGATGTTGAGGAAACGTTCGGATTGCTCCGGGCTGATGAATGGATCATCGAGAAGGGTCTCCACGAAACCCTTTATGGACGTAACCGGTGTTTTCAGTTCGTGGCTCACATTTGCAACGAAGTCTGTGCGAACCATCTCGAGCTGTTTGATCCTCGATATATTGTTCATGACAAGAAGAATTCCCCCCGGAAGGCTCTCCGAGTCCGGATGTATCCGTGTCGCATGAACCTGCAGGTAGATAGTCTGTTCCCTGTACAGGGTGATTGTCCGTTCCACAGGCCCGCGGTTTGTGGCCGCAGCTTCAGCCAACTCATCGAATTCAGCGTTTCGGACGTACTGCAGCAGCGACTTCCCTGAGCCTTCATCAGGTGAGACGCCAAGGAGATCCGCAGCCGCTTCGTTTATGCTCACGATTCGGCGTGTGCCGTCGAGGACAATGACCCCTTCCACCATGCTCGAAAGGACCGTTTCCAACTGGTTTCTCTGGGTATTTGTCGTTGCGAGTTCTCCGTGGAGTTCGGGCGCCGGCCTGATCAGCTCAACTGGTTCGTTCACAAGCCTGCCGTATCGCCGCAGGACGAATCCAACGCAGGCAATAAGCGCGACACCAGCTACTGCGATCATCAGAACGACCGCGCGGAGACGGTCGTCCGGAGAAGGCGCCGCACGCATCGCGATGGTGGCTACGAGTATCATGAGCGCGAGCGCGCTCGCGAACACTGCGATGCAACCAAGGAGAGATCTGCCGATGAGAGTTTTGCGCATGTTACTCGGCCCGTAGTCGGTATCCGACACCTCGAACAGTTTCTATGTACCTGCTCCGTGTGCCGAGCTTCTTCCGCAATCCCAGAATCTGGACGTCTACCGACCGTTCGGTGACCGGGTAGTCCTTGCCCTTCACGCCGTCAATTATGCGGCTTCGAGAGAATACCCAGCCCGGATGTCGGGCGAGAAACTCCAGAATTGCGAACTCGGTGGCACTGAGGGTTACGTGCCGGCCGCCAACGAGCACTTCGTGGCGCGAGAGATCAATGACTATGTCGTGAACCGCAAGTTGAGCATCGACAGGTTCGCCCCCATCCTCCGAGCTTCGCCGGAGAGCCGTTCGGATCCGCGCAATCAACACCTTGGGACTGAACGGCTTGGTCACATAGTCGTCTGCTCCGATTTCAAGGCCGGTCACGATATCGGAGTCCTCGGATTTGGCCGTCAACATGAGGACGGGAATCTGTTTTGTGTCATCGTTTCGCTTGAGCCGCCTGCAGACTTCTATCCCGTCCAGCCCGGGGAGCATGAGATCCAGCACAATGAGGTCCGGCAAGAATTTCATCGCGCGAATCAGGGCCTCCTCACCGCTCGTCACGCTCTCTACCCGGTAGCCCTCACGCTCCAGGTTGTAGGTGATCAACTCGAGAATATCCCGCTCGTCATCGACAATGAGGATCTTTTCTTTCGCCATTATGCTCCTACTTGTTGAGCTCAACGTGTTCGCCCGATTTCCCAAAGATTACACACTCGCACATGTTCGTCACGTGATCTCCGAGCCGCTCAAGAAAGCGGTTCAGGAACAGAAGATCAACCCCATGTGCGATCCACTCCGGATGATCCCGCATCAAGTCAACCAGTTGCCGATAGAGTGCACGATGCTCCTCGTCCATCTTGTCGTCCTGTTTTGCCACCTCCCGCGCCTTCAGTTCGTCCTCTTCCACGAAGGCCGTCAGGGAGTCGTGGACCATTCCGATACCTATTACGGACATCCGCTCTATGGTGGGTAGCGCGATATTCATGACCGGCTGGGGCAGTTTGTTGACGAGCCGTGCAATGTGCCGGGCATGGTCACCGATGCGTTCAAGCTCTCCCGCGATCTTGGTGGAGGTGATCAGTTCTCGGAGATCAGTAGCGACGGGCTGTTCGAGGGCGATGACTTTCGTTGCAAAGTCCTCGAGATCGTTGCGAAGCCGATCGATTTCGAGGTCGCCGATGACTACCTCGCGTGCCAGTTCCTCGTCGTCGGTGGACAGGGCCACAACCGACTTTCGCAACGCGTCTTCGACGAGAGATCCGATCCGCAGTATTCGGTCGTAAAGCTCGGTGAGGTCGTCGTTCAAGTGCATTCGTGGTTTCATAGCGTTTCCCGTCTCCTACCCGAATCTACCCGATATGTATGCCTCTGTCTTGGGATCTCTGGGGCTGAAGAAGATCTCCTCTGTGGACCCCCACTCTACCAGGTACCCCGATCGCGCATCATTGACCATGAAAAAGGCGGTCTTGTCCGAAACACGTCCGGCCTGCTGCATGTTGTGCGTGACGATGATAATCGTGTAACGCTGCTTCAGTTCGTAGATGAGATCTTCTATCTTCGACGTTGATATCGGATCCAGGGCCGACGCGGGCTCGTCCATCAGAATGATCTCCGGTTGCACGGCGAGCGTGCGGGCAATGCAGAGTCGTTGCTGCTGCCCGCCCGAGAGCCTGAGTGCGTTCTGTTTGAGCTTGTCCTTGACTTCGTCCCACAACGCGGTTCGTTTGAGCGAGATCTCTACCAATTCGTCCATGTCACCCCGATATCCGTTTATCCGGGCGCCCCAGGTGATATTATCGTGGATCGATTTGGGAAACGGATTTGGTTTCTGAAACACAATGCCGATCCGACGCCGAATTTCCACCGGGTCCACGTCGTCGTCGTAGATGTTCTTGCCGTGGAACAGGACCTCACCCTCCGTGCGTGTCTCCGGGATGAGTTCGTTCATTCTGTCAATTGTGCGCAATACGGTACTCTTGCCGCAACCGGAGGGGCCGATCAACGCAGTGACCTCATTCTTCACGAAGCTCATATTCACATTCTCAAGGGCCTGGAAGTCGCCGTAGCAGAAACTGAGGTTGCGGATCTCGATGATCGGAGTGGATGTCGGTTCGTTACTCACGTCAGAGCAGTCTCCTCTTTCGAATTCGGTCTCGCGATACAATGGCGAATGCATTCATGGAGAGAAGCAGTACCAGCAGCACCAGGATCGCTGCCGCGGCAACGTTCCGGAATTCGGTCTGAGGTCGTGCGGTCCACTGCCAGATCTGGATCGGCAAGGCGGTGAACTGAGAAAAGAGGCCCTTTGGATCGGTAAGGATCACTGTGGATGCGCCGACAAGCATGATGGGCGCTGTTTCTCCAACCGCTCGCGATACCGCCAGGATCGTACCGGTAAGAATGCGGTCGAGAGAGTTGGGAAGCACGTGGTGCCGGATTGTCTGCCACTTGGTGGCGCCGAGCCCGTATGAAGAGTCCCTCATGGATTGCGGAACTGCCCGTATGGCCTCCTGGGCGCTGATAATGATGATTGGCAGAACGAGTAACGCGAGCGTGAGTCCGGCGGACAGAACGGTTCTGCCGGTAGCGTCCGTCGTTGTCGTTACGCCGATGAAGGCTCCGCTCGTGACGGGGCCGAAGAACCTGACGAACACCGCCAGACCCAACAGGCCGTAGATGATCGACGGGACGCCGGCGAGGTTGGAGATATTGACCTGGATAATCCGATTGATCCAGTTGTCCTCGGCGTATTCCTCGAGATAGATCGCAGCGCCCACACCCAGCGGAAACGCGACGACGGCCGTGATGAGAATCAGCCAGATTGATCCGAGAACCGCCGTGCGTACGCCGGCAAACTGTGCGTCGGGACTCTGCGGACGGACCAGGAATTGGGGGGTGAGCCACACCCGAAATTCCAGTGTCGTTCCGGAAGGCGCTTCCTGATCAACGTACTTTTGGATCACGCCGGGCTGGAAGAGAGATGCCGCGAGATTCCAGCTCTCAATGATCTCGGGCGCCACGACGCGTTCCCGAACGATGGCAACCAGATCTGCCGAGTTGCGGTCCGTCAAAGGCTTCTCTGAGTTGTATCTGCGAACAAGTCCCGACGAGAGATTCTCTTCGATAATCGTGATGAGTTCAGCATCGCTCAGGTCGTTCATTGAACGATCGGGCCCGGTCAACAACACCGGGTCAATCGAGTTCTTTACGGCAACGAAGCCAAACGCGCCATTGATGATAGTCAGCAGGAGAACGACCAACGCGGAAACGGCAATGGCTGTTGCCAGATAGAACGTCATCTTCCAGACCACACTTATCCGCCGGCGTCGGCTGATGTTCCTTCGCGTGGCATCCACGCCGCCGAACTCCTCGGTGGCCTCCGCACCCTGAGTGATAGGAAGCAAACTCATTCGTACACCTCTCGGAACTTCGTCACGATGCGCTGGCTGATCACGTTCAGAGTCAGGGTGATGAAGAAGAGCAGCAACCCAAGCGCAAAAATACTGTTGTAGTCAATCGTATCGTAGGCGATGTCCCCACCGCTGATACGGACAATATGGCCGGTGATGGTTTCGGCGGCCTTGAATGGATTGAATGTGAAATTCGGCCCGGCGCCTGCCGCGAGAGCCACAATCATTGTCTCGCCTACCGCGCGAGAAAGACCCAAGATGAATGCCGCAGCCAGCCCGGAGATGGCGGCCGGGACCGTGACTCGCATCGCAGTCTCCATCTTGGTGGCGCCGAGACCAAACGCCGCGTGGCGGAGCGAACTTGGGACCCCGCTGAGCGCATCTTCCGCAAGCGAAGATACCATTGGGAGGATCAGAATACCCATGACAATTCCTGCCGATGCGGTGTTGTAGATCTCGACAAGATCGCTTCCGAGTATCGCTCGAAGGAGCGGAGTCATGAATGTCAGTGCGAAGTAGCCGTATACCACGGTCGGGATCCCGGCCAGGACTTCCAGAATCGGCTTGAGAAACGAGCGAACTCGTTGTGATGCATATTCGCTCAGGTAGATCGCAACGAACAGTCCAAGAGGCCCGGCGACGAGCATCGCAATTGTGCTTGTCATCAAAGTGGATGTGAGCAGCGGCCACACCCCGAATTGCTCAATTCGCGGCTGCCACCGGGTCGTTCCAAATAGTTCCCGCAGTGTTACGCGGGGATCTCCGAGGAAGAGCCAGGATTGCCATCCCAGGATTATGACGATCCCCACCGTGGTCAGGATGGAAACCGCGGCAAACCCGAACAGAAGAATCCGAATGATCTCCTCGTGCGGCTTGCGCTTGTGCGCGAAATCAACGTCTTGTGTGCTCATTCACTTCTCACAACACGAGAAGCGGCAACGCCGCTTCTCGTGCCGGTAACAGAGATTGATGTGTGCCGGTCTAGTAGAGACCGTCCATGACCTCGAGCCACTGCTCTTTGGCCGCCCTGATTCTTTCGGGTGCTGCCGGGAAGTAGCCGACATCAGCCGCCTCTTCTTCCGCGTAGGTGAGGAAAAAGGCGATGAACGCGGCAACCTGTGGCTTGCTCCGCATGATTCCGCTATCGCTGTAGAGAAACAACGGACGCGCGAGCGGGTACTCGCCGGCGTCGACAGTCCGGGCGTTCGGGGTGACCCCTTCGACGGCGACGCCGCTCAGACGATCACTCTCTTCAACGTAGTAAGCAAACCCGAAATAGCCGATCGCTCCCTTGTCTCCTTCAACGCCCTGCACGAGCACGTTGTCGTCCTCTGAGAACTGAACCCTGGGGGCCGTCAGGATTGGCTCTTCGTCTTTGTCAAACACTTCTTCAACGAAGTAGTCGAACGTCCCGCTGTCGGTGCCGGGACTGTAACGGATAATCTCAACTTGCGGCCAGCCGGCGCGGACTTCCGCCCACGTCTCCGCAACGGAGAAGGCCAAAGCGAGTTCCCCGATGGTCATTTCCGTAGCCCACGTGTTCTCCGGGTTGACAACCACTGCGACCGCGTCGGTCGCAACGGTGAACTCGAGCGGTTCAAGGCCGATGCTGCGCGCCTTCTCCGCTTCAGAGTCCTTGATCGGTCTGCTGGCGCCCGAGATATCACTCTCGCCGTTGCCAAACCGCTCGAAACCGGCACCTGAGCCGATTGAGGTGTACGTGGTCGAGTACTGATTGGAGTATCCCTCGTCGTACCAGCGCGCGATAACCTCTTCTGCCATTGGAAAGACCGTGGAACTGCCGGCAACGATGATGTCTCCGGACACCTCAAGCGGATTTATGCCCGGCAGGATGTCGTCATCGCTCTCGTCAAGAATCCATGCCAAGCCTGTTTCGTCGACCTGCTCAGCCTCGCCTGCTGCCCCGGCCACGACAAAACCAATGGTTACCAAGCTCATCATCAGTAGAAGTACTACTTTGTTCATCGTTCCTCCCTCGGTACGTAGTTGTACGTTGGCCAGATGATCGGGAGGCACGGTGAGACGTATGTGAGAATCGTGTCAGAATTCGATGAGGAGATGGACTATCGGGCTCCGATGGGTTGCATCTCGAGCTGGTCGAGAAACCAGTCGCGAAGGGCGACGATCCGGTTATGGAAGCTCATTCCGGCGCGTTCTTCCATTCCGAAGAGGCCGACCGGGTCTGCTCCGCTGCTGCCGTAGAAGAGCAGGTAGTCACCGACCGGCATGACGACAATGTGCAGAATCAACTGCTCAGGGCCCACGGCAGGAACAATGCCCCGGTAGAGCATTCGAGTGAGATTGCGCATTGTCAGGAGAATCGCGTCTCCGTCTGCCCGGTAGTCCAGCTGGAGGATGTTCTTTCCGAAACTTGAGTCTCTCTGGTAGATGTAGAGCTGATCATGTTCAGGAGTGACCTGCCACACCGGGTCAGGAAGCCGATTGCGGTCATCCGGATTGTCGATGATGGAGGACTCATAGAACAGGGTCCTCATGTAGCCCCGGCTCGCCGAGTAGTATTCGATACCGGTCATGGTGCTGATGGATTGAAGGACGGTGAATAGTCGTTCCTGAGGAAATGAGGCCGCACCGGGTTTCCCATGGAGCACGATGAGTTCGACTCCGAGACTGGGATTGAGTGCTGCCAGATCTGCAGCCACCGCATCTGCGAATGCAGGTACCAGCCGAGGGACAGCCGGCGCCTCGTACATGTTTGTGATCTCGCCTTCAGAGATCAACATCTCGAGCTCGGTTTCGGTCAACTCGGGAATGAGAGTCGTTAGTGCGTCCTCCAGGCCGGAGCGAGCATCAGCCGCTGCATCCTGCGAGAACACGGGTGATGTCACCGTTCCAGCCGAGACGACTATCAGGAAAACCAGAATTGCCTTGGGCAACCGACGCATGGTAGTTTGATGTATCGCATCAACAGCAATAAAACAAGAGGCTCCGCTCATTCTTCTCACCGGTGGCGGCACCGGTGGACACGTTTTCCCCGGCATTGCAGTCGCGGAGAATCTCGCCTCACGCCGGCCGGTCACCCTTCTGTGGGTCGGATCCACTCGCGGCATTGAACGACAGATTGTTCGGCGATTCGGAATACCCTTCGTCGGGATTCCCGCCGGGAAACTGCGAAGATACCTTTCATTTCGCAATCTCGCGGACATCTTCGTGGTGGCGGCCGGAATTCTGCGATCCTTGTCACTCATTCGCACCGTACGCCCCAAGCTCCTCTTCTCCAAGGGCGGCTACGCGAGTGTTCCGCCGGTCATTGCCGCGTGGGTCCGGAGAGTCCCGGTCGTTACCCACGAATCCGACGCCGATCCCGGACTTGCCACCCGGATCATCGCACGATTCGCCCGGAGGATACTGGTGCCCTATCCGGCCACCGTCGGACGATTCCCCGGGAAGCTTCAGTCACGTGTGGTGGTCACCGGGAATCCGATTCGCCGGGAGATCCTGACCGGGCGGACCGAGATCGGGTTGAGGATTGCCGGATTCAGCCCCGCCGATCGGCGACCCGTGGTGATGTTCCTCGGCGGTAGCCTGGGTGCGCTGCAGATAAATCGACTAGTGATATCCCTTTCTGGGGCGCTGAAACCAGCGTGGCGGATCATCCATCAAACAGGCGACCTGCTCAAGAAAGGTGGCCGCAGCGATGACCTGAACCTGCCTCTGTCGGATGAAAGCTATTTCCGTGACGCGTTCTTTGGGGATGAACTGCCGCATCTCCTGACGTGCGCAGATGTGGTGGTGTGCCGTTCAGGCGCCGGAACCCTGTGGGAGGTTGCCGCCCTGGCAAAACCCATGTTGCTCATTCCGCTCGGCGCCGGATCACGCGGTGATCAGGAACGCAACGCTCAGGTGTTCGAAGAGGCAGGTGCCGCGCGGGTATTTCGATCCGAACCGACCCTGGCCGCAGACGTGGCTGCGGCGCTTGAACAACTCGGATCGGACCGACAACTTCAGGCCGAACTGGGTCGGAATGCCCATCAACTGATTCATATTGACTCATCGGATCGAATTGTCACTATCTTAGAGGAGCTGCTGGATTCACCGTAATCATCAGTTGAACGCCTGGTACACGAGGGGAAGGAATGGAGCTCGCCGCCATAGATTTTGTATTTGCAATTATCGTCGTCATCCTGGCGCTTCGTGCAGCTATCCGAGGATTCGTAAAGGAATTGTTAGGCACGGCCGCGTTGGTACTGGGGATCGTTGCGGCGGTCCTCTTCTCCGGTCTTGCATCGGGACTGATAGATGATTTGATTGGGCCGTCCGTCTGGTCCCAGGTAATCGCCTTTCTCGGGATTTTCCTCATCGTGTATCTCGTCATGAAGATCTTTGAGAGTGCTCTCAATCGACTGATCGAACGTGTTCGCATGGACCAGCTTGACCACGCGCTCGGTCTCTTCCTCGGCATTGTTGAAGGGCTGGCGGTTGTGTTCGTTGTTCTTCTCCTGATTCAGATCCAACCATTTTTTGAGCCGGAGAGCCTCATGGCAGGTTCACTGTTTGGACGGGTTCTCGTGCCGTTCCTCCCGTTTGCCGCAGAGTTCTTCCGGACCGGACGGCTTGATGTTTGAGAACATCATTGGACAGGAGCCGGTTGTCTCACGTCTGCGCACGGAGATTTCGGCACGGATTCTACCGTCCACCCTGATGTTCCACGGTCCTGACTACGCCGGGAAATCGTCGACGGCGCTTGAACTGGCGCGAGCACTTACCTGTACGGGCGAGGATCGGACAGTGCTCTGGAACTGCGGATGCCGATCGTGCGAGCAGCAACGGCACCTGCTCCACCCCGACACATTGATGCTCGGAGGCCGCTATTTCAACCGTGAGATAGCCATCGCGGCCGATGCACTCAAACGGGATCAACGAGAGCCGCTGAGATATCTCTTCGAACGGACCATACGAAAGCTCGCGCGACGGTTTGATCCGGTGCTGTGGGAAGGGGAGGAGAAACGCCTGAGCAAGGTGGAACCGCTGCTCTCCGAACTGGATGAAAAGCTGGATCCATTCCTGCCTGGTGGAGATCTTCCGTCGGAAGACCGGTTGGTTGAGGGTATTGACGGGGTCGTTCAAACGTGCGAACGGATTGGATCAGCCGTGGCCTTGGACGCCGTGCCGGTCAACATGGTACGCCGCCTGTCTGCGTGGGCGCATCTCTCTCCATCCGGACGGGCAAAGATTGCGATCATCGAAAATGTGGATCGGTTGCAGGATTCGGCTCGTAACGCCCTGCTCAAGACCCTCGAGGAACCGCCGGCCAACGTCTATTTCGTGCTGACGACGCAACGCCTCGGGGCGGTGATCGCGACCATACGTTCCCGATCCCGATCCTACGGTTTCCTGACCCGGGATCGTGAACAGAGCGCCGCAGTGATCTGCCGGATCTTCAGGGATGATCGAGCCGGCAAGGCGAGCATACGGGACTATTTTGTCAGCAAGGACGGGCAGGGTCTGCGAGCCCTTGCCGAACGATATGTTGAGAATGTCGTAGCTGGTTCCACGATTGAATTGGGGCTTCTGGATGAGATAACCCGAACCATCAGCAACCTGGGCGGTGCGGAGGGATTCCGTTACTTTGTGGAAGAGGTGTCGCTTCTCATGGAAGCCCTGCTCCGGGCAACTGCGGCCGGAGACACGGCTGTCCCAGTCAGGACTCTGGCCCGTTGGAGAGTCCTTCTCGGGAACGCACTTACGCGGTTTGAGAGCTACAACACATCTGCGACCATGACCTTGGAAGGGTTATTCTACGGGATGCGGGAGAGATGATTTAGAACCATGAGAAAGTTTATTGAACGCGCACTTGCCAAGCTGAGTAAGCTGGACGCCGATCAGATCCATGCATTGATGTACGATCTCGCTTTCGAACACGAGCGTCTCAACGGAGTCCTGGACTCGCTGAGCGACGGGATCATGGTGGCCGACGTTGAGAACAATCTGATCGTGTTCAACAAGGCGGCAGAGAGGCTGGTTCCTTTCACGGGCACGGAAGGGTACGACCGACCCATCTGGGAATCTATTACCGATAACGAGATCTCCCGTTTCGTTGAGCAGACCCTGGAGACACAGGAATCAATCCGGGATCGGGAATTTGCGCTCGACCGGGGCGGTATGACCCGGTTGTTGGCATTTACAATAACACCCCTGGTTCGCAACGGGCAGATCCAGGGGACGATTATTCACGTAGAAGATGTTTCCGAGCGACGGGGTCGTGAAGCTCGACTTCGTCGGGCCGAGAGCCTTGCGAGCCTCACGACACTGGCCGCGGGCGTGGCGCATGAAATCAAGAATCCACTCGGCTCAATCGGGATACACATGCAGCTGATCCAGAAAGCGCTCTCGCGGATTGACGCCGAAGAGGTCGACCAGATTGGAGGATACGTCGACGTGGTTAACGAAGAGGTGGAGCGCCTGAATCGGATCGTGGTTGACTTCCTGTTCGCCGTCCGCCCGATGGACACCAAGCTTGAGGATCGGGATCTGAATGGCATTGTTCACGACCTGCTCGAGTTTGTACGTTTTGAACTCGAAGAGGCAAACATTGAGATCCAGGAAGAGCTCGCGGAGGATCTTCCGACCCTTGAGATAGATGAAAAATACCTCAAACAGGCTCTGTTGAATATCGTGAAGAACGCAATCTCCGCCATGCCTGCCGGCGGAACCCTCACCGCGTCCTCCCGTCAGCAGGGCGACGTTGTGGTTCTCAAGATCACGGATACCGGCTTGGGTATGAGTGACGAGGTTCTCAACAAAATTTTCGAGCCATACTTCACGACAAAGGACTTCGGTTCGGGGATTGGCTTGACCATGGTGTACAAGGTCGCAAAGGAGCACATGGGTGATATCTCGGTGGTAAGCCAGGAGGGGAAGGGGTCGTCGTTCTCCATCAGCTTCCCGGTACCACAGCGCGAGCAGCACCTCCTGAACTACGAGGGAGGAAGCAATGAAGTTTAACGTCCTGATCGTTGACGACGAGAAGAACATCCGTGCGGGCCTCGGGAAAGCAATTGAGATGGATGGCCACAACGTACTCCTGGCGGAGGACGGCCGGCGCGCGCTGGAAATCGTCGAGTCGGACGAAATCGATTTGATCATCGCCGATCTCAAGATGCCTCGAATATCGGGAGAAGAACTCCTCCGGCGGATCGTCCAGGAGTATCCAACCCTTCCGGTGATCATTCTCACCGGCCACGGCACCATAGAGAGTGCTGTGCAGGCAATGCGCGATGGCGCATACGATTTTCTGACCAAGCCGGTCAATCTGGATCGATTGAGTCTATTGGTCAAACGAGCGCTCTCAACCCGGGAGCTTGTACTGCAGCATCGTGCGCTGCAGGAGGAATTGGACCAACGCCGGGAGTTTGCCAGTATTGTTGGAAAGAGTGCTGAGATGAAGCGGATCTTTGAAGTGGTCGGTCAAGTTGCGCCGACACGAGCCTCGGTTCTGGTCACGGGTGACAGCGGTGTCGGAAAGGAACTCATTGCGGATGCACTGCACAACCTCTCCAATCGAAAGCAGAAGCCGTTCATCAAGGTCCATTGCGCGGCGCTGTCCGAGAGTCTGCTCGAGAGCGAGTTGTTTGGGCACGAGAAAGGTTCGTTCACCGGGGCGGTGGGGCGAAAGCGCGGGCGTTTTGAGCTTGCTCACACGGGAACACTCTTTCTGGACGAGATTGGGGAGATCAATCCAAGCGTTCAGATCAAAATTCTGCGGGTTCTGCAGGAGAAGGAATTCGAGCGGGTAGGGGGGGAGGAGACCCTTGAGGTTGATGTTCGAGTCATCTCGGCCACCAACAAGGATCTCAGGGCGGAGATAGAGAAGGGGACCTTCCGAGAGGATCTCTACTATCGACTCAATGTCGTGAATATTCACATCCCGCCGCTTCGCGATCGCAAGGAGGACATCCCGCTCCTCGCCGCGGCGTTCGTCAAAGAGTTTGCCCAGGAGAACGAGAAGCAGGTGGAGGGGATTGATCCGAAAGCCCGGTCATTGTTGTACAACTACAGCTGGCCCGGGAACGTCCGGGAACTCCGAAATTGTCTGGAGAGCGCCGTCGTGATGAGCAAGGGCAATGTGATCACCAGTGACGATCTTCCACCCTCCATTATCACCGATTCGGAGAGCAACCACGTCCGCATCCAGCTGGGAGCGACGATGGAGGAAGCCGAGAAGGAGATCATTCGAGCGAATCTTGCCGCTCAGAACGGCAACAAGAGCCGAACCGCCGAGATCCTGGGAATTGGAAGGAAGACCTTGCATCGGAAGATTGCCGAATATCAGCTGGAGGACAGGTAGCGCCGCGCCGTGAGGGTCGTCATGCGGTCCGTTGCCGACTGGACCACGACAACCAGAGCACGAAGATGACGCACGCCGACCAGACGGCGAGAACAATTGCCATGTCCAGGTTTTTCGGAAGCAGGTACCAGGAAACCGCAACCACGCCAAGCAGGATACAGGTGCCGTAAATCACCGCCAGAATTCTCCAGGTTCCAAATCCGCGGTCCATAAGCCGATGGTGGATGTGCTCGCGATCTGCGCTGAAAGGATGCTTGCCTCGCCGCATGCGTCGGAGCACGGAAGAGGTCATGTCAAGAATAGGGACGGCAAGCAGAGTGACTGCTGGAATCATGTCCAGGCTGTTTCCGGTTCCGTCGGCCAGAATGAGCGGAAAGACGCTGAGAATGAAGCCCAGGACATAGCTTCCCGAGTCCCCCATGAAGATCCGGGCGGGAGGTCCGTTGAACATCAGGAATGCGACGAGACTGCCGAAGACCCCGATTGCCAGGAGTGCGGTGGCACCCTGGCCAACCAGAAGGGCGATGACCGCGAAGAAGAGGACGGTAATGGCGGACGATCCACCCGCCAGGCCATCTATACCGTCAATGAAATTCACGGCGTTCGACACCGCGACGATCCACACAACGGTCACCGGGTAGCTCAGCAGGCCCAGTTCCACGTTGTACCAGATGAAAGGCACCGTAATCCGTTCTATTCGGAATGGGCCAAGGGTCACAACAATCGCTGCGACAATCTGGATCACCAACTTGAGCAATGCCCGAAGGTTGCGGAAGTCGTCGATAAGTCCGACAAGGTGGATGATGATCATTCCACCGATCACCGGACTGAAGTACACCGCCAGCAACCAGAAGCCGGTAACTCCGGTCACGTCCGGGGAAAGCCCGGCCGGTAACCCCGGCTGTCCGGTGCTCACGATGAATGCGACAACCGCCGAGATTATCAAGCCCAGGAAGATGCCGAAACCTCCGAGGCGGGGTATGGCTTCGGTGTGAATTTTGCGGTGGTTTAGTTCGTCGTACCATTGGTTTCGATGGGCAAGGTGGATGACGAGTGGCGTCACCCCAACCGTGACGACGAAGCCGGCGAGCATGGTAAGCAATATTCGCAACGTGAGTGTCATGCCGCTCCGTTCGACAAATCTACGGGGTCACTACCCCGCGGCCTCGTAGTGGGATTGTATCCGATCGAAACTCTGATTGAGTTTCTTGGTCACTTCAGTCGCCGTCCTGAATCGATCCGGGTCCGCAGAGTGACGATCAGGGTGAAACGCCGTCATCAGTTTTCTGTACGAGTATCGCACATCAGTGAGAGGGGCGCCGAACGGCACCTCGAGGTTCACGAAATCTCTTCGTAGCGATTCCGGAACTCCCGCCAACTCCGACGCGAAAGATGCACTGGACCCGAGTTTGGTCGCCGTCTCCTCCTTGCTCATGTAGTTCTCAAGTTCTTCCCATGCTTCGCGCAAGTCCGGATCATGGCGATACGGTGACCCGTTGCGGAGTGAACCGCCGCCATCGTCACCGGCAGGAATGTCATCAAGAATTGTCCGAATCAGATTGCCGAGACGGTCAAAGATGTCCACTACATCCCTCTCCTTGATATTGTAGAGGAAGTGGACGGAGATGAAAAGCGTGGCCGGCTCGATGCCCTCACGGAGCGAGTAGCTTCTCATGGAGTCGCCGGAGCACGCCCTCCGTTTCTGCTTCATCCACGACCAGCGACAGATTGATTTCCGATGATCCCAGGGAGATGAGTCGGACGTGAGCCGGATCTACTGCGGCGAACACTTCCGAGACGAAACCGGAACGTTGAAACAGATCTCGACCCACCAGACAGACGATGCTCTTCCCGCTTTCAATCTCAACGCGTCCCAATTCCTGAAGTTCGCGTTCCAGCGGACCGAGTTCCGTACTCTGATCTACGGTCATTGAAACCGACACTTCGGATGTCGCGACGAGATCAACCGATACCTTGTGGCGGTCAAAGATGGCGAAGAGAGCCTGAAGGAATCCATAGGCGTTGAGCATGCGCGACGACCGGATTGTGACGAGGGTGATCCCGCTCTTCGACGCCACTGCACGAATACCTGCGCTATCCGACCGGCCGGTGATCCGTGTGCCGGGGCTCTCCGGGCGCGACGTGTTCTTCACCCAGACAGGGATCTCTCGTCGCACCGCCGGAAGAATCGTATAGGGGTGCACAACCTTGGCACCGAAATAGGCCAGCTCGGCGGCCTCGTCATATGAAATGGCCGGGATGGTTCTTGCTCCGTCAATGACCCGCGGGTCTGCCGTCATAATGCCGTCCACGTCGGTCCAGATCTCCACCGCCTTTGCCCCAAGCGCGGCGCCCAGGATCGTCGCGGTGAAATCGGACCCGCCGCGCCCCAGAGTCGTTGTCACACCATCGGCGGTTGATGCGATGAAGCCCTGAGTCACGATGAGCGACCCAGGTTGCGGATCAAGTCCAACCGAGACAAGTTCGGCGGTCGCGGTCATGTCCGGTGTGGCGGCGGCAAACGACGCATCTGTACGTATCAGCGTGCGTGCGTCTACGAGGGTCGTGTCCAGCCCGCGCTCCCGTGCGGCCGAAGCAACAATGGTCGTGGAGAGCCGCTCACCGAATGACAGAACGGCATCCTTACTTCGCGGGCTGCACTCCCGGATGAGCGTTATGCCATGGATCAGACTCCGAAGTTCGGCGGTCAGCGCGGCTATGGCCGTCATGAGGGGCACTCGTTCAGTGCCGGTGCACAGCGCCTTCGCCGTGCAAACGTGGTCCGAGTCTATTCGGTCAATGAGCTGTTCAGCCCGATCCCGTTCGCCGGTCTCCGCTGCTTCTGCGGCGTCCTGGAGTGCGTCGGTGGTCTTGCCCATTGCCGATGCCACGAGAACGGGGGCTTCATTGAGACATGCCCGTGCAATATCAATTACGCGGAGAATCATCTGAGGATCTCTGACGCTGGATCCTCCAAACTTCAGTACTTTCATCATTCGGCCTCGGTTCCCACCGATTACGACAGATAGCCGAGGGCGTGGTAGGTTTCCGCATTGAGGATCGCGGCGCCGGCGGCTCCCCGTACCGTGTTATGGCCCAGTACAATCATCTTGAAGTCCAGGATATTGCACGGTCGGATCCTGCCGACAACAGCCGACATGCCGTTCTCCAGCCAAACATCTCGTGCCGGCTGCGGCCGGTCCGGTTGCTCCATCACGATTATCGGTCGCTGTGGGGCCGTCGGGAGGGCTCTCTCCTGCGGCAGACCTTCGAACGCCAGCAGAGTCAATTTGACCTCGTCGACGGTTGCACTCTCAGCAAACTTGACCGACAGGGCCTGCATGTGCCCATCAAGCACCGGCACCCGATTGCACTGTGCGCTGATGGTCATCGGGTGAGCTTCCACGTGGTCGTCATCCAGTTTGCCCAGGATTTTCGCGACCTCCTCCTCCATCTTTTCTTCTTCGTTCCGGATATAGGGAATAACGTTGCCCAGGATGTCCATGCTCGCGACACCCGGGTACCCGGCCCCGGAAATCGCCTGCATCGTCGTCACCTGCACGGCCTCCACGCCGAAACGCCGGTCCAATGGGGCGAGTACCATGGCGAGGAACATCGTTGAGCAGTTGGAGTTAGTGATGATTGCGCCGGGGCCCTGTTGATGCTTCACGAGCTCAAAGTGGTCCGGGTTGATTTCGGGGATAATGAGCGGAACATCGGAGTCCATTCGGTGATTCGATGAGTTCGACAGCACCGTGTGTCCGGCCGCCGCATAGGCGGCCTCCGCGTCGCCGGCGACCGATGAGTCCAGACCGCTGAAGAGGAGCGAACTGCTGAGTTCGGCCGAGAGCGGTTTCACGATCATCCGGGCAACATCGGTCGGGATCGGCGTCTCCTGCTTCCACGCGACTGCCTCGGCGTACTTCTTCCCTGCCGACCTCTCGGAGGCTACCAGCTCGGACACCGAGAAGAGCGGGTGATCTTCGAGCAGGCGTATGAATTTCTGCCCAACGATGCCGGTGGCGCCGAGAACTCCAATTTGGATCTTCTTCATGGTCTTCCTCGCAAAGCTTTCGGTACAGTACCTACGGCTGCACCTGCTGTCAACAATTCAGCTTGCCGCCGGCCGAGAATCCAACTACCATGCTGATTCGAGGAGACAGATATGCAACGCGATTTCCAGGAGCGGGTTCAGGCTGCCGTAGCCTCTGCCCGCAATCACGGCGCAAGTACTCCGAGGGTTGGACTGATACTGGGTTCCGGCCTGTCAGATCTGGTGGACCAACTGCTTCCGGCGGAGACCGGCCGGCTTGCGATTCCCTACGGCGAGATAGAGGGTTTCGGGGTCACGTCGGTGATCGGTCATCGAGGCGCATTGTACGTCACCCCCGACGTTGCGGTCATGGCAGGGAGATTTCACTTTTACGAGGGCAAGCCGATTGACGATGTGGTCCTCCCGGTTGCCACGCTCTGTGCTCTCGGCATCCGGGCTCTGATTGTCACCAACGCGGCCGGTGGGATCAACCCCGACTACCAACCGGGTGATCTGGTGCTCATCAGGGATCATATCAATCTCATGGGTACCAATCCGCTCATTGGGCCGAAGGATCCCGAAAGCGTTGCGCGGTTTCCCGACATGACCGAGGCCTACTCAGCGACGCTCCGGCGCACAGCGCTCGACCTTGACGCACAGTTGAAGGAAGGCGTCTACGTGGCGTTCACCGGGCCAACGTACGAAACACCGGCCGAAATCCGGATGCTCGGCGCCGTCGGCGGAGATCTCGTGGGAATGTCCACCGTGCCGGAGGTAATTGTCGCTCGGTCGTACGGCGTGGAGGTACTCGGTATCTCCACGGTGACGAATCTGGCCGCAGGCTTGTCGGGGAAACCCTTGGATCACAGCGAGGTGGTTGAGGTCGGGAGTTCCATTCAGGGCCGTATGACGACTTTGCTCTCCGGTCTTCTCAAACGACTCGGTTCCTGACTGCATGCTCGTGGAACAAAGGATCTCTCCCGACGCCATTGCGAAAATGCGAGCCTCCATCGCACAGGCCGCCGGCGATGAGGTCGTGTTCGCGTGTCGGACCGACGACGATCTCATCATCACAGATGTCGAGCTCGTGGCGAGCGGCACAGCGGATATGGCGCCGGCGCCCGCTGAGCTTCTGCAGCGCGGTCGGATTGTCGTCCACAATCATCCGACCGGAATGCTCAGACCATCCCGTGCGGATGTGCACAGCGCGGCCGCGCTCGGGGACGCTGGTGTAGGATCGTACATCGTGAACAATGACGTGACTGAGCTTGTCGTCGTGTGCGAACCAGTGGAGCCGAAAACGCTGGAACCGCTCGATATTGATCGGCTCGTGAGTATCGTTGACGACGGCGGTGCGCTTTCGGAGGTCTTTGCCGACTTCGAACCGCGTGCTGCGCAGATGGAGATGCTCCGTTACGTTGCCGGTGCGTTTGATCAAGCCTCTCTTCTTGCTGTGGAGGCCGGCACCGGCGTGGGCAAGAGCTTCGCCTATCTCATCCCGGCTCTTGCCTGGGCGGCGACAAACGATGAACGGGTTGTGATTTCCACCGCGACAATTAACCTTCAACAGCAACTCATTGAGAAGGACATCCCAGCCGTCAAGAAGATGCTGGGATTGGATGTGCCGGCCGTTTTGGTGAAGGGCCGAGGCAACTACCTGTGCCTCAAGCGGCTGGGCGAAGCGCTCGATGAGGCGACCCTGTTTGAAGAGCCGGAAGAGGAACTCGTCGCCGTGAAGGAATGGTCGCGGAATGCGATAGCAGGCAGCCGAAGTGACGCGCCGTTCCACCTGTCCGAAGAGCTCTGGTCGCGCGTCAACTCCGATGCCGATTCATGCACTGAACTCAGTTGCCGCCTGAGAGACAACTGTTTCTTCGTCAAGGCACGTCGAGAGGCTGCAAGTGCGCGGGTCCTCGTCGTAAATCATCATCTCCTGTTCATTGATCTCTCTCTTCGCATCCGAGGCATCGGGTTTGATGCGCGCGCCATTCTCCCTCCGTTTCAACGACTCATATTTGACGAGGCACACAACATTGAGAACAGTGCGACGAGCTTGTTCTCGGACAGTTTTTCGCTGTTCTCCGTTCGGAAACACACCCGGCGGCTGCAGCGTGAGCGACGTGGGAGACGGGCCGGGCTCCTACCGTTGGTTCGCATGCGCGGAGCCGGCGCAGCCGCGGTGAACAAGGCCGTCAAGGCCGTGGAACTGACCGAATCTGCCGCTCGAGGTCTCGACTCCGCAGTCCTCGCCCTGTCCGACGACCTGACGCTGCGTCTGACGCCGGGGATGGAAACGAAATACCGAGCTGCGCTCCTCGACCCGATAGACGAGCTTCACAAACGGATCGTTCGCCTCTCCTCGGCCCTCACTGATCTCATTGAACTGGACGAGAGCGACGAGGAGGGTGGTCCGTACCACGATCTTCGTGTTGTGACGAGGAGAATTGACCGGCTTGCAGGACTGTGTCGGAGCTTCCTCGAGTTTGAGGATGACCCTGATCGTGTGTTCTGGATTGAATTCAAGCGGGGCGTGAACAACAAGAGATATGCCAGGTTCATATCAACACCGCTTGATATCCGTGAAATTATGCGTGAGGCAGTTTTCGATGCCTTTAACACCGTTGTGTTCACTTCCGCAACTCTCACGGTGGCAGACACATTCGATTTCTGGGCGTCACGCATCGGGCTTCTGGAGACCGCCCGAGATTACGAGTTAGTGAATCTTCCGTCCCCGTTTCCCTTTTCCGAGCACGCTCTCCTCGCCGTTCCCACCGATGCTCCTGAGCCGTCAACCGCCGGGTACCAGGAGTTCCTGTCGCGTTTCGTCGGGGATCTTCTGGAACTGACCGAAGGTCACGCGCTCGTTCTGTTCACCTCATACGAGATGCTTCGAGCAACCTACGAGTCCACTCGTGACCGGTTGGCTGAGCTGGGCATCAACTCTCTCCGTCAGGGTGAAGATGATCGTGCCAGGCTCCTGGAACGTTTCAATGACGATACATCCAGTGTTCTGTTCGCTACCGAGAGCTTCTGGCAGGGCGTGGACGCCCCTGGGGAAGCGCTCCAGATCGTTGTTGTGTGTCGGCTCCCGTTCCGGGTACCAACCGATCCTGTGCTGACCGCTCGAACCGAGATGATTGAAGCGCAGGGCGGGAATGCATTCACCGACCTCGCGTTGCCCGAAGCGGTCATGAAATTGCGGCAGGGCTTTGGTCGCCTGATTCGGAGGGCAACCGACAGGGGAGGGGTGGTGATTACCGATGTCAGAGTGCTGACGAAGCCCTACGGGGTGTTGTTCCTGCGATCGTTGCCTGAGACCCGGGAGAGCTTCAAGAGTGCACGGGGTGTGCTGGAGGACATCGAACGATTCCTCTACCAATAGAAAGGGCTGTCACTCGCCGCAGGCGGAGTCTTCCGCCTGAAGCAAGATCACAGCCCTCTGGTGTCGGCAAAGCAACGACGGATGTCGTCGCGTCTCGCTAGGAGATGATCGCGATGACGTCAGCCATGCTGATGATCAGGTGATCTTTGCCGTCAATCTGGATTGTGGTGCCGGCATACTTGTCGTACATCACCTTGTCACCCTTCTTGACCTTGATGGCATCCTTGTCGTCACCTACGGCCTTAACAGTTCCGGTCTGGGTCTTTTCCTGAGCTGTCTGCGGGATATAAAGGCCACCCTTTGTCTTCTCTTCACTTTCCTCGGTGCTCAACAGCACCCGATCGCCGATGGGGATCACTTTCATCTCTTCCTCCTGAAACGAGTGTTAAACAGTGTCGTGATAATCGAAACTCTCGGTAATATACAGACGCCTCATAACGCGGTCAAGATTGAACTCACCTTGCCTGGCGCAGGTCGGCAGTACGTTTCGGCGTGAGAGGAACTTGTGCAGTCCTGGCTGGTCGATGTCCGACGCGGTCATCGTGCGCTTCACACCCATCAACCGCTCCGTGCGCTCCATTACTTTGAGCGTGCTCTTCTGAGTGCATCTACTGCCAGGCCCGGGCCTACCCCCAGGCGGAAGATGTCCGAACGGGAGGGATCACACCGTGAACTGCTGGCCACCCTTCATAACTACATTGCCGTCAGCCTGAGAAAGGCTGGAATGCGAAACAGAGCCGTGGGCAGTTGGGTTGAATCGGTGAGGCTGTCCAAGCGAGGAAATGTTCGACGCAAACTCCTGCGCGTGACGAACGAGTATGGAATGGCCAGGCAGGTCAACGAAGAGCGCGACAATCAACAGGCTTTCTACGGAGTCCAACTTTCGCGCTACATCCGATCAAAGAGATCTCACAAACTGGGCACCCGGGCCGAGATCGACATGATCATCGAACTCATGGACCAATACTGGAACCAGATCAGCTCGAGCGGAATCCTGAGCGACATGAGCCATGCACAACGGCTTGCGCATTTTCGCGACACGGTGATCGTGTTTCCCTTTCTCTCGGTTCCTGAGGTGCTGAAGATCGAGGATGTTGCGATTGATTTCTGCCACGGAACGCGTATCGGGCCCAATGATCGATGCGTATGCGGAAGCGGGCTGCCGTACCGCACTTGTCACGGGCGTACGCCCGGCATTGATGAGATACTATCTGGGAAATTCTGACCCAGAATTGTCGAGATTAAGCAAGACTGTGTTCAAATGACACAATCTGTGGTTCTTATCGAATTCCGGTCGAATGGAAATCGGCTAAGTCTATACCTCTAAAGTAATTAAAAGGATGGCTACAAGGCGTTGGTTGGCATGGGGATTGCTATACCTGACTATGGGGGTCAGGATGCCGGCACACGCAAGAAGCTATTCACGGGCCAGCAGGGACGATGAGAATGTCCTCTCTATGTATCTGCGAGAGATCAACAGGATCCCGCTGCTCACGCGAGAGGAGGAGAACGACTATGCCCGACGAGCCGAGACCGGGGAGAAGTTTGCGAAAGACAAACTGGTGCAGGCCAACCTCCGGTTCGTCGTGAGCGTGGCAAAGAAGTATCAAAATCAGGGCCTCCCACTGTCCGACCTCATCAGCGAAGGGAATATCGGTCTGATGAACGCCATCGAACGATTTGATGTTGACAAGGGCTACCACTTCATCTCATACGCGGTATGGTGGATCCGCCAGGCAATCCTCAAGGCAATCTGTGAGAAATCTCGGATGATCCGATTGCCGCTGAATCGAGCGAATGAGTTGGTCCAGATCGAGAAGGTTCGCAAGGACACTCAAGGGATTCGCGGCGAAGTTGCGGAGATCAAGAAGATTGCGCAGACCCTGAACATGGATCAGGACCATGTGGCGGATCTCATCAACATTTCTCGAGAGCTCATCTCCCTTGAAACTCCTGTTTACGCGGAGAGGGATTCCAGCAGCCTCGGAGACTTTGTCGAAGATGAGGGCTATTCATCGCCCGATTCCCAGGCTATAGAGAAGGCGCTCAAGAGCGACATCAACGACGTGCTCTCTACCCTTACGGACAAAGAGAGTGAGATTGTCCAATACCGATTTGGCTTGAATGGACGGAGCCCACTCTCTCTGAAGGAGATTGGCAACCGGTACAATCTTACCAAGGAGCGTATCCGGCAGATCGAGAAAAAGGCGTTGAAGCGACTTCAGCACCCGAATCGGATCAGCCGGCTTCAACCCTACGTTGCCTGAGGCCCGACACCGGGGCCGGCAACATTGACATCCGCACTCCTTTTGTCTTAGCTTGTCGCAAGTGTCGACTACCGAACTACCATTTCGTTGGGGGTGATTCCAATCATGAAGAACGTGTATTTTTTCGGCGAAGGGAAGGCCGAAGGCAGCAAGGAGATGAAGGCTCTCCTCGGCGGCAAGGGCGCAAATCTTGCAGAGAT
>DAOWMR010000031.1 GCA_030642995.1 Spirochaetales bacterium | reverse complement strand
GTCGGCTGTCGCCGTGGTCCCCCACACCCCGGCCGCCGATCTTCGTCTCAGGAGGATGTCGTACGGTGAGCCCTGCTTGCCAGGTCACGTAGGCCGATCCGTCGGAACAGTACGCCACCTGAGGCTTGACGGCGACATCCCCGCTGCTCTCGATTGATGTGTTGTCCGCACCGCTCCAGGTGCCGGGCGTCGAGCTGTAGATGTTGCTGTGGATGTCGCTGTCCTGCTCCCATACGACGATGACATCGCCGTCCGGATCGATTGCTACCTGGTGGTACCACGCATTATTGGTGTCGTTACTAATGGCCCCTGGCGTACTCCATCCCCCCGTCGTTGTATGTACTGCCGCCACGACACGCTCATTCGTTCCGACAACCTGTATCCACGCCGCGACGGCGTCACCGTTTTCGTTCACCGCAACCTTTGGACCTTCAGCGTCCGTGTTTTCCCCGTCTATGAGCACCGGCGAATCCCATCCGCTCAAGGTGTGCCGGCACGCATAGATGCTTTCGGCTGTCCCGTTGGATTGTCTCCATACTGCCATCGCAAGCCGGTCTCCGGCCGCAGCGATATCGGGCGCGTCGCAGTTGTCATCTCGTGTGTCGATAGTAACCGCCCCACCCCACGCGCTATCCGCGGTAGTGAAACTCCACGTTGCGTTTTCGCCGAGTGGGTTCCCGGCCAGATCGAAAACGCTTGCAGCCACGGTGACCGTGCACCCGGTGTTTGCCGGCAACTCATCAACCGGTGTGAGGGATCCTACCAGGTCCAAGTACGACACGGTGGCCGGGAACGGCGATCCCGTGCCATCTCCAACGGTGAAGGTGTCGGTTGTGAGAGAGGCCGGGTCAATTGGTTCATCGAACGTGGAGGTGATTGTAATGCTGGTCGGCACGTCCACCGCGCCATCAATCGGTACCGTGCTGACGATCTTCGGGCCGGTAGTATCACCGCCCCAACAGGCCAACAGAACCAGACAGCAGATCACCAGAACGAATAGCCGCAACGTGCTCATAGCGCCTCCCTGACCGGCGGGTCGACCCTGGCACTCAAACAGGGCGAGGTTACTCTGTGTTGCGCAAGAGTATTGTACACCTCATCTGGATTCGGCGCACCTGTTGAATCGCACGATTTGGGCCGAAACACACCGGTTCAACCCCCGGAGCACGTTGTATAGCCCGCGAAATGGATGTCGGGACACAGACAGTCTCGATCTGCACGATGTGCGGCTGCGGCCCTGCTGGTGGTGGTTCCGGGCGGAATCCCGGCGCAGGCAGGCGCCCGGCGGGCGAGCTTTTCGTCAGGTCGCCCGGAACTTGGCAGGTCTTGTCCATTCCGTATACCATTGGCGATGGAGGATATCCTGTGAAAACAGCGTCATACCTCATTCCTGCATTGGCTGTCGCGGTTTTTTTTCTGATCCGGGCTGATTTCCTTGGACGACGGCGACAAATCTACGTCATCAAGCCAATTTCTACCTTGATGGTGCTTGCTGTGGCGTTGGTGTCGTTTCTGGAACCAACACGGAACGCAATGTACACGATTGGCGTGTTGTTGGGACTATCGTTTTCGATGGGTGGTGATATCGCTTTGATGCTCAAGGAACACCGGAAAGCCTTTACGGTGGGGTTGGGATTGTTTCTTGTGGCTCATATTGCCTATGGAGTTGTCTTCACATTTCTGGGACGCTTTACCGCCTGGGATATCCTTTCAACGGTGGTCTTGCTCGTCGCGGCTATGGGTTTCTACAAGTTGATTCGGCCCAATCTGGGGTCGCTGAAGGGTCCAGTTATCGGATATATCTTGATCATCTCTCTGATGGTAAGCCGGGCATTCTCGGCATTGGCGAGTCCCGTTTTCACCAATGGGCAAGCCTTAATGATTGTCGTTGGTGCCTTGCTATTTTACTTCTCGGACGTGATTCTCGCGGCGAATCGGTTTTGGAAGCCCTGGAGATACCACAGTGTTGGTTTGGCGCTCTACTACAGCGGTCAATTGCTCATTGCGTTGGCTGCCAGTTACTTCGTGTAGTTGATGTGAACAGCCAAGCAGACCGGTCGCTGGTCAACGGTTACCAGCTGGGTCAGCGCTGCCAGGAACCGACACCCGACGGGGCAGGGCAAACGTACAGGCCCGGTAATGGCGTGCAGCCTCCAGCGTTGTGTTGTCCGGTCGGGCGCCGGCCTGATATCATCGGGCCACCATGTTCTACAACAAGTACCCGCACCCGGCGAATTTCTCCTTTGTGACGACGGCGTCGGTGAAGAGGAGTAATGACGGTCTCACGGCCTCGTTCACCGTACCGACAGTTGCTACGGCGAGAATTACGAGCCACGGCGGCGGCATCCACCACCTCACATTCCGTTCTGTCTTGTGGTCACAGAACCACAGCCAGACCGAGCTCGATTTTGAGCTGGGGGACGCGACGGTCAAAGCCGGCGGCGCAGACGGCGACCTGGTAGTCACCGGCAATTTCCAGTTTCAGCTCGTGGATGGCGACGGCGCGGCGATGCTACAGACATCGCCGGATGGAGGATTCGGACTCTGTGGGGAACAATCGATCCTGAGATTCCAGAGCGAGCCTGAAGATCGATTCTACGGCATGGGCGAGAAGTGGTTCGGCCGATTGGAGCTTTCCGGTATTCAGACCAAGTATTGGAATACCGACGTCTGGGAGGACTTCGACACTCCCACCTGCGTGAACGGCCGGCCGGACCCTGTCTATGGGTCAATTCCCTATCTCATTCTCAGGCGCGGCGACAGGTTCATCGGGATACTGGCCAACAATCCGGGGGCGGTCTTCATGCGCACGGGAGCACTCCCGAGCGACGAGACGGGCATCCAGCGGGCGGTCGATGACACCACGTTTCTGATTGGGAGCGAATCCGGCCCGCTGGATGTCGTATTCATTGACGGACCGACCCTGCCGGAGCTCACCCGCAAATACCAGCGTTTGGTCGGCGCGACCCCCTTGCCGCCGGCGTGGGCCCTGGGCTATCACCAAAGCCGGTGGGGATACGGATCGAGATCAGATCTGGAAAGCCTCAATTCCAACCTGGATGCCGGCTCAATCCCGTGCGACGGGATCTGGTTGGATATCGATTACATGGACGGGTACCGGGTGTTCACCTTCAATGCTGATGGATTCCCGACGCCGGCCGACGACCTCGACGCCGTCCAGTCCTCCGGGCGCCGTGTGGTACCCATTCTTGATCCAGGCGTGAATCACGAGCCCGGCTATCCAGCGTTCGACTCAGGGCTGGAAGCGGATGTGTTTTGCCATAATCCGCAGGGTAAGCCCTTTGTTGGCCTCGTCTGGCCGGGCGAAACGGTATTCCCGGACTTCTCCATTGAGCGCGGCAGGAGTTGGTGGCGCGACCAGGTGGCGCGCTTTGCAGCAGCCGGCATTTGCGGCGCGTGGATCGACATGAACGACCCCGCCACCGGCTCGGTGCTCGCAACCGACATGCTGTTCGACGCCAGCACAAAAAGTCACGAAACCTACCACAACCAATACGCACTTGGAATGGCGGCCGCCACTCGTGCGGGATTCGAGCAAGCGCACCCGGACGAACGGCCCTTCCTGCTCTGTCGCAGTGCATCCACCGGATCAGGTCGATTCACCGCCCTGTGGAACGGCGACAATTATTCAAACTACCACCATCTGGAAAATGTTATTCCCACGACACTCAACCTCGCGCTCTCCGGCATCCCGTTCAATGGCCCAGACATCGGAGGTTTCGCCGGCGACACCTGGGAACAGCTGCTGATCGACTGGACCAAGGCATGCTTTCTCTTTCCTTTCTTCCGCAATCACAGTGCAACCGGCACACGACATCAGGAACCGTGGGCGTTTGATGCCCGAGTGCTGGAGGTGACGAGATCGTTCATTCAGTTCCGCTACCGGTTCCGCCCGTACCTCTACAATCTGTTCATCCGCCATAGCGAGACCGGTGACGCAATCCTCAGGCCAATTATCTACGACTACCCGAACGACCGTCGATTTGACGCATCCGCCGATCAGTTCATGGTTGGGCCCGATCTGCTGCATGCGCCGTTCGTGACCGAGTCGGATGAACGCGACATGCTGCTCCCGGAAGCCTGGTGGTACGCACTGGACACAGGAGAATGGATAGAAGGCGGCGGATCGATTATGCGGCACAAGGAGGACTCGACAACGCCGCTCTTCGTCCGGGACGGCGCAATCATACCGTGGTCAACCACGCCGATGGGCGAGAACCGGTGGAACGGCAGCGAAGTTCAATTCCTGGTCTTCGTCTCGGAGCCCGTCGCAGCGCGGCCGGCTCGCTACGTGTGGGACGACGGTATCTCGCTCGGTTACACGCGAGGCGAACGGAGCACAGTCCACATCACCGCAGAGCCGCGCAGCAGCGCGACCGGGGCGCGGTTATCGCTCTCCATCCGGCACGATCAGACCGGATATGGTACGATCAGACCGACCTTTGCAATAATTGGAGAATGGGGCGAGATCGACCTTGTGGTCGATGGTGAACCCGTGAACACAGAACCGGTTCGCGGGCAGGTCGAGATCGACGGCCACACGCATACGGTGACATGGGCCGAGGCCGGCCCGTAGCGCCGGCCTCGTAGGGATGTCCTCCCGCATACCAAACCACGGGCCGGAACTGAGGTCCTTGAAGAAGTATTCCTTGTCCTCCGGATCGGCAATGCCCTGCCCTGCTTCTTCGGCAAGGGCGGGGTGCTTCTGGAAGGCGAGTTCATCCTGATTGCAGGCGGCTGCCGGAGCAAATGGCTCGGTTGGGGGGGCTTATCATGTTGAGTGTCGGCAAGATGATTCTTGATGGCATAATTCTGTCGTTCCTTGCTTCGCTCTCCATAGTGGTCTCACTACGCCTCAATCCGCGCATATGGTTACAGGATTTCCCGAAAGACATCCAGAATGAAGTCCCACCAAAATCCCAAAACGAAAAACGCCTGTCTCTGGTTTTCGGCATACCATTGCTGATTGTCCTTTTCGCTGTTCCGTTTGTTTCCACTTTGACCCTAAAACATCAGAGTGATGGTATCATCTCTTTCTTCCTGCTCTTCATGAATGCCTCTGGGGTGGCCTTTATCTTCAATCTTGTTGATTGGCTACTTCTCGACTGGTTGATGTTCTGTACAATTACTCCAAGGTTTGTAGTCATCCCCGGCACTGAGGGTATGGCTGGATACAAGAACTACTGTTTTCATTTCAGAGGATTTGTCGTCAGAACAGTCCTTTCTGTAGTAGCCGGCCTGGTGATAGCTGTCATCGTATCGTTCCTCTAGTGGTATTATTCGGCAAGAGAAGTGATAAGTGAAACGACGATAAACCTAGTCGAGCATCGGTCGTGGAGGCTTGAGGCGGTCATTAGCCCTCGCTGCCGTATCTGACGCGATACACCGTTGCCGTTCACACTTTGGATCCATTTGCCGCCACGGCTCTGAGATAATCCATGAGAAAGAACAGCCCGCGCACGTGATGGGTCGCCTGATCGGCGGACACCGTATAGTCGTAGAACGGTATCCAGGACCAAAACCCCCAGAGCATCGCGGCATCGTCACGATACTTGTAGTCGCTTTCCGGAGTAATCTGGACGCTCAGTGAATACGCACACGCGCTGAGCGCCGACTGGAGGTACCGATCATCCCCGGTTGCCCGATGCAGCCGAAGGAGTGCAATCGCGATGTTCGGCACATCTCCGGGACCGACTGTGGGACAGACCACATTGCCGTCGGTGTCGATGGTCATCTGCCACGAACCATCATCCTGTTGCCGATCCAGGTGCCAATCCGCAAAACGGGTCGCCGAATGGAGAAAGCGGCGGTCCGATGATTCCTCGTAGAGAAACGTGAGCCCGCGGATGGGATCGGCGGCAAGATCGGTGTTGTAGTACTCGCCGTTGATGAGATAGAACCCGCCGTCGGGTTTCTGAATCGAGAGTGCGTGCTCACCAAAGCGGAACGCGTACTCCCGCCACACTTCGTCACCGGTTTCCTCGTAGAGACAGAGTAGAGCCTCGATTGCCCGGCCGAATGCCTGCCAGCCGTGATGGTCCCAGCTCTCGCGCAGCCGACCGGATACGATGTATTTGACGGCAAACCCGTGCCGCGCCGCCTGGATAAGGAACCGCCCGCTCTGTAACGCCCGTTCAAAGAAATGATTCTCGCCGGTCCGCGCGTAGAGCCCCAGATTGAGAATGACGTACTCCGCAGAGTATTTCGTCCAGGCTTCAGGGGCGCCCGGTTCAAGCACGCCTCCCATTGCCATACTCATCGGATGGTGGATGACCATGCCCGATGCGTGGAGCCACTCTGCGGCGCGAGAGGCCATCTTGAGCAGATTGGCGTTACCAGTGCGGTCGTAACCGACGAGGGTGAGCCATGGCGCGATGAGATTCACGAGCTGCGGTGGTTCCAGGCGCTGATGCACCGGGTCGTAGAACCCGTAGAACGAGCCCGACTCTTCGTCGAAGTGACGCGGTAGCCACTCTTCAAGGGCGTGAGCGCATCGCGATGCAACCAGTTCGATGGGATGACCGAGCCGTCGCTCGAAATCAGCCGCGGCGTCCGTAGGTGTCGACTGCGAGGAGGCGGCCGAAAGCCCCCAGTCCTTTGGGGAAATAATCGAATACACGCCACGAAGATCCTGTGGCGCTTCCGATTTGTCAAATCACCTGTTGAACTTGTTGCCCGTGAGACTCACGAGGGCTCGGATAGCCGAGCCGACTGGTGAGGTCACTCGGTGTTGTAGTAATTGATCCGTCGACTTGCTGTTTGTCGTACCTCCATGTTGCACACGATGGCGGCCTTGCTGCAGAATGGTGGAGTGAAAAAGGAAACAAGTCCGAAAGAGTACTGGGCGGCAATTGCAGAAGAAGTTGGGGAGCCCGTGAGAGCATACGCACTCGCTCGGCTGATCGATGTTGACGGGCCGGGACAGACCGGGATGTTCGCTCCAAGGCCGGAGTGGGGGCTTGTCTTCATAACGGACTCTGCGCTCTACGTTGAACGCGGATCCAGTCAGGGCTGGCTTCAGCGACTTGTCACGAACAGACCGGCCCAGCAAGCTCCGGAGCGAAGCACCATCCCAATTGATTCAATGACGAAAGTAATCATCCCCCCTCCAAAAACGGGATTGAGACGACTTCTGGCCGCGCCGGAAACCACGGTTGAAATCCACCATGAGGGGACACCGAGAGCGCTTCGCCTCGTGCTGGACCAGCGTGGTGCAAACGACAAGCTGCTCATTGGCATTCTCTCCGGCCTGAAGCCGGGCGGTTGAGCAGGGTGAGCCCGCAGGGCCGCACGCCGCGTGGCCGAAAAACGCTTGACACCCCCCCACCGGAAGATTAGCGTCCAGTGGGGATGCCAAAAGAAACCTGGCTCAAGCGAGCCGGCACTCGATATGCTCTTCTCGGCGCGCTTTTTGGAGCGCTCTTTCCAATAGTTGGGATCCTTCTCGTCTATGTCGTGCCCACTGACATTGTCGTGCTGCTCGCAATCATCGGAACGGCGCCGCTTATTCTCGCCTTTGTAGCTTGGCTCGCCGGTACCCGCGAAGACCGAATGCGAGCATCCAACATTGAGTTGGAACACCGCGTTGCCCAGCGCACCCGTTCCATCCAGAGCCTCCTTGACGTCACCGGCGATGGATTTCTCTCCTTCGGGTCCGACTACATGGTGCGTCCGGAATACTCCCGCGCATGTGAGGTGATATTCGGCCGAGAAGTTTCCGGAAAGCGGCTCCCGGACCTGCTCTTCATCGAAGAGCAGCCCAAACGGGACTTCACCGACGGGCTTGATCTCTACTTCGCCGGAAAGGCACGGGCGGACGTCATCTTTGATCTGCTTGACACCGAGGTTACCGTGGGAGAACGGATAATCCGGCTGGACTACCGGGCCATAGATGAGTCCACCGTGATGTGCTCTTTGAGCGACATAACCGGTCAGAAACAGCTTGAGGCACAGGTGGAAGAACAGGAGCGCCGCCGTTCGCTCATTCTCAGAGTGGTCTCCAATCGGACCCACTTCGCCGGCTTTGTGGACGAAGCAGAGTCCCTGTTCCAGGTGCTCGAAGCCGCCGGCCGGGGGGAGGAAGATCTCACCGGTGGTTCCGAAGAGCTTCTCATGAAGCTCCATACCTTCAAGGGCAACGCCAACTTCCTCGGGTTCTCGAGAACCGGCACCGTGTCTCATGACCTGGAAGACCAGCTGGCGGCAGTGGACATTCTCGATTCCGAGTTCGACTTCTCTTCGCAGATTTTCGTCCTCAAGCGCCAGTTCTACGATGAGCTGAATATTGTCACCGACACGCTCGGGAAGCGGTGGCTGGAGGACATCGAGACGGTCAATGTCTCGAGCCGATATGTCCGCAAAGTAGAGCAGTACGTCCGAAATCGATACAGCGCCGACAATCAGCTTGTTCAGGCGCTTGAGGGATTCCGTCGTGTGCCGCTCTCGAGTCTCTTTTCCCGGTTTCCGGACCTCATCAACGACATTGCCTCCCGTCGCGGCCGAAAAGTGAAACCAGTGGAAATACACGGTGGTGATTTCACGGTGCTTCCGGAGCGATTCGAACCAATTGTCAACTCTCTCACGCATGTGGCCCGGAACATGATCGATCACGGAATCGAAAGCCCGGTCGAACGAGAAATGAAGGGCAAGGACCCTGCCGGAGATATCCGCATTGAATTGCGGGACACGGGCCGCGTTGTTGAAATTGAGATGGCCGATGACGGACAGGGCATTCCAATTGCCGCTATCGAACAGCGTGGCCGCGCACAAGGCCTGATCAAGGAAGGCGAAGAGGTGTCGCGGCGGGATCTGCTGGCGATGATCTTCAAGCCTGGGTTCTCTACCTCTGAGATTGTAACGACTGTTTCCGGCCGAGGCGTCGGGTTGGCGGCCGTTCACGACGCGGTTCGGAAGGCCGGAGGCAAGATCTCTGTTGAGACCAAGACGGGCCGCGGGACAACATTCCGTATCTCGCTGCCGGGTGACCGGCGGAAGAGGTAGGCGCATGAAGGCAGAATACGCAAACGTGTTCATCCGAGGCGCAGTAACCGTCTTCAGCCAGGATATTGGCGTTACGCTCAGCCGAAGGGGGCTGAGCAGGAAAAACGCGCCGGTGCCCAGTCTGCCGATATCCATCGTGATAGGAGTCACCGGAGCCATCCGAGGTCAGGTGGTCTACTCGATGGACACCGACTTCGCATACAGTGTTACCAAGGCCATGATCCCGAACAAGCTGCCGGCTGATCTTCGTAAATTGACCAACAGCGCGGTGAGTGAGGTGGCCAACATGATTACCGGACAGGCCAGTATCGCACTGGCCGGTGAGCACCAGCTGATTCACCTCACGCCACCCGCGATCTTTACCGGCACCGACATGCAGGTGGATTTCCTGTCCATCCCCACGATATGCCTGAGCCTCATCTCGGAGATCGGCTCACTGGAGATCAACATAGCCTTCACCGAGGGCGGAATATGAAAACTGGAATGGTCGTTGACGACGCGGCGGTCATGCGCATCCGTCTCCGAGATATTCTCGAAACCCGATACAAAGTGGTTGCGGAGGCAGCCAACGGCCGCGAAGCCCTGGATCTTTATGAGTCGTATCGGCCCGACTTCGTAACTCTGGACATCACCATGCCGCAGCTCAACGGCATGGAGACGCTGGTGCTGATGATCCAGGCTTTTCCGGACGCAAAGATCGTCATTGTCAGCGCGGTCGGACAGAGGCAGATGGTCTTTCAGGCAATTGCCCGAGGCGCGAAAGACTTCATCATCAAACCGTTTGAGGCCAAGCGGGTTCTGATGGCGATCGATCGGCTGTTCGAGTAGAATCCATCTGTGCGATTGCCACCCATTCTCGTCGTATCAGCCGGCGTGGTCTTCACGTCGTTCTCAGCCATATTCATTCGTCTTTCATCCGCGCCGCCGCTCGTCATCGCCGCGTATCGGATGTGCTTCACCACCATCCTCCTCTCCCCGCTCCTGATCCGGGAATTGGTGCGCGTTGCTCAGACCCCGCCGGCCAACTCTCGATCCGAATCCGAGCACGCAGCTCGTCCCCCGGTCGTACTGCTCTCCGTTATCAGCGGCGTGTTTCTCTCACTCCACTTCGCCACGTGGATTACATCACTCTCGTACACGTCGGTAGCAAGTTCAACGGTTCTTGTAACGACCCATCCCGTCATCGTCGCGTTTGCGGGATTCTTCATTCTCGGCGATCGCTTGAATTGGCGTGCCACGCTCTTCATGGTGGCGGCTCTTGGTGGAAGTGTCGTTCTGGTAATGGGCGGATTCGGTGCCGGCGGATCGGAGCCGCTCGGCAATCTGCTTGCATTCCTCGGGGCAGTCGCCGTATCCGGTTATATCGTCATAGGTCGTGTGGTGCGGCAGCACCTCAGCGTGAACCGATACACGTTCATCGCGTATGGGGTGTCGGCAATCCTGCTGACAGCATATGCACTCATCGCCGGCAATCCGCTCTTCGGCTATCCCGCCCGCGAGTTGTTGATCTTCCTTGCGCTTGCGGTCGTCTGCACATTGCTCGGGCACAGCCTCTTCAACTGGGCGCTTCGATTCATGAGCCCGACGGTGATCTCAACCAGCATCTTGGGAGAGCCGGTCATAGCGGGCGTTCTTGCCGTCGTAATGTTCGCAGAGATTCCAACGGTCTACACCGTGGTCGGAGGGTTGATCATCCTACTGTCGATCTCTCTCTTCGTCAGAGAAGCCGGGCGCTCCGGGCAGAAACAGTGAGGCCCCCACGGAGTCAGGTTTCCAACAAGGGCGGCTACCGGCGTGGCCCGCGGGACATTATAATTGGGGAGCACCGTCGTCAGCTTGCTTCAATCTCGGCCAGATCCGCCAGGCCCTTCTTCCCTGCCTCCACCGACTTGTCCAGCGCGGCTGTCTCGTCCTCGCTCAGCGGGAGTTCGTAAATCTGTTCAACACCACCAGCTCCAAGAAGCACCGGAACTCCGAGGTAGAGATCACGATATCCATATTCACCTTGCAACAACGCGGACACCGGGGCAACGCGCTTCTTATCCTTCAGCACGGCCTCAACCATCTCCGCTGCACTCGCCGCTGGTGCGTAGAATGCGCTTCCGGTCTTCAGGTAATTGATGATCTCCGCGCCGCCTTTCCGCGTTCGGTCGCAGAGCTGCTTGATCTCCTCATCTGAAAGCAGCTCCTCCAGCGGAAATCCTGCGACCGTCGTGTACTTGGACGCCGGCACCATTGAATCCCCATGACCGCCGAGGACCAACGCGGAGACATCACTCGGCAGAACGCCAAGTTTCTCGGCGACAAAGAAACAGAATCTGGTTGAGTCCAGGATGCCGGCCATTCCGACGACACGTTCTCGGGGGAAACCGGTGGCACGGGCCATTACCATAGCGATGACTTCCAAGGGGTTACTCACGACAATGACTACCGCCTTGGGTGCGTACTTCACAATGTTCCCGGCTGCAATCTTCGCAATCCCAACATTGGTGCGCAGGAGATCCATCCGGTCCATCCCCGGCTTCCGGACAATCCCCGCCGTGTGAACGACAACATCACTATCTGCAATCGCCGCATAGTCGTTGGTACCGATAATCTTGACGTCGTATCCGCGGGAGGGAGAGGCGTGCAGAAAATCGAGAGCCTTTCCCTGAGGCATTCCCTGCACAACGTCCATCATGACGACCTCGGCGAAGTTCTTTGCTACAAGGTAGTACGCGGCAGTTGCCCCAACATTTCCGGCTCCGATGACTGACACTTTGTGCATAATTCTCTCCTAGTGGCTCACCGCCACGATCGCGGCAGATGCTGTGAACCCGGACAACTCCTGTTCTGAAAGCTGCGGTTCAAGAACTCGGATCACCCCTTCCCTGCCGATCACTGCGGGGAGACTCATGGATACATCTGAAATCCCGTACTGTCCGGTCAACATGAACGACACGGAAAGAATTCTGTGCGAATCGTGGATAACCGCCTCAACCACATCAGACGCGGCTGCTGCGGGCCCGTAGCAGCTCGTTGAGCGTTTGAGGTGATTGAGAATTGTGTCCCCCGCGTGTTGGGTTTCTTCGAACAACTCATCAATCCGATCTTGGGTGAGCAGTGCGGTTATGGGCACACCGGAGACGGTTGTGTAACGGACCAAAGGTATCATGTGGTCCGAGTGAGATCCGACAACCGTTGCCGCCACATTGCTCGTGGCCACCTTCAGTTCATTGGCGATCAGATAGCGCAAGCGCATGGAATCGAGCGTACTTCCGAGCCCAAGAACTCGCTGCCACGGAAGTCCACTTTGTTTCACGACAAGCCGAACAAGAGGGTCAACCGGCCCAGTTACAACCACGACAACGCCGCCGAATTCGGTCAGACTCGATGCAATCTTCTCAATGCCATCCCGATTGGTCGGATAGAGATCAGAGCGTTTCATTCCAGGTTCCCGGACAGCCCCCGCGGCAATGACGATGACGTCGGCACCCATCACATCGCCCAGATCGTTGGTGCCGTCAACCGGATACTGATATTCCCGGATCGGCGCGGCTTCCATCATGTCCAGGGCCTTCCCGGTAGACAGTCCTTCTTTGATGTCGTACATCCGAATTGGTGCAATGTTCTTTTCGGCGGCAAAAAACGCGGTGTTTGCTCCCACGTTGCCGCTCCCGACGATGCCGATTAGTGCCATTGACTTCTCCTGCTTGAAGCTGAGGAAAGTATACGCAGCCCACATCCCATCGTCAGCTGGTGGATGCGCCGGGGGCTCCACTGGCCGGAGGCAATCGACTCTCGGTATTGTAGAGAACGACCGGTCAATACAGGAGCGTTGGATGTCACAGAGTAC
>DAOWMR010000202.1 GCA_030642995.1 Spirochaetales bacterium | reverse complement strand
ATCTCGGTCACAAATCCATCGCGATCGGCCATAATCCGCTCTGCAATCGGAGCACGGCGAGTATCCAGCTCAGACTCGAGGCGGTCGGGATCACCCCCCTGCGCCGAAACGTTGCAACGGAACCGCTCGTACGCCGATCCGTCCGCTAGTGCCTCCCGACAGCGGGACTCTGCCGCAGCCGCATCTTCGGCAACGCCTCCGGCAACGAGCATCCACGCGGTCAGTCGCAAGGTCACAGTCATGAGGTCATGCGGGTAACGGAAGTGTTCCGGCGCCCGGTCACCCATCAGACAGTAGGCGGATTCTACAACCTCCAGGAAGTTTCCCACCATGTAGCCGAGCGGTTCGCTCATGCGCGTTATCACTGCGACAACCGAGCGCCCGAGGCTCTTCCCGGTGTCTATCAGCGATTCAGCCAATCGACGTGAATCGTCCAGGGTCTTCATGAACGCACCCGACCCACTCTTCACATCAAAGACGAGGGCCTGGGCACCCTCGGCGAACTTCTTGCTCATGATGCTTGCCGTGATGAGCGGAACCGACTCCACCGTGCCGGTGACATCGCGGAGCGCATAGAGGAGCCGATCAGCGGGAACGATATCCTCGCTCTGACCGGTCATCGCGTAGCCACAGCTTCCGATGATCGATTTGAACCGAGCGGTGTCCATCCCGGTCCCATAGCCGGTGATACTCTCGAGCTTGTCCAGGGTTCCGCCGGTGTGACCAAGTGCCCGTCCGCTCATCATGGGCACCTGCAAGCCGCACGCCGCCGCGATGGGCGCGAGGATGAGGGAAACCTTGTCTCCTACTCCCCCGGTAGAGTGTTTGTCCACCAGCGGACCCGGGAGGCCGGCGAGGTCCATAGTTGTACCGGAATCAATCATGGCCCGGGTCAGCGCACCCGACTCCGAACCGTTCATGCCCTTGAAATAGACAGCCATGATAAACGCGGCCATCTGATAATCCGGAATCTCACCACTCACATAGCCGTCAATGAGAAATTGAATTTCGTCCGCGCCCACGGACATACCGTTACGTTTCTTGACAATGAGATCTACTGCCCTCATGTCGAGCGAGAATAACACAAGTGCCCTCCGATGAACACTACTGGTGGTTTGGTGCTGGTGCTTCAAGCGGTGTGTAACGACCCCGAACGCGGCCATTGCCACGGCACGGATGCACCACTATTTTCCCCCCATGTACTGCCTCTTTGTTGACATGGACGGCGTGCTGGTCGATTTCGATTCCGGTGTTCACGTGGTCACCGGATCCCTTCCGCACGAGCAGAGTCCGCGCGTGATGTGGCCTCAGCTGGCCCGCACCCCGAGCTTCTACGACAATCTCGATTGGCTGGCCGATGGTCGGAGGCTATGGGCGCAGGTGCGCTCCCTCCAACCGACGATACTGACGGGCTTGCCGCTCGGAAGGTGGGCCGAGCCACAGAAACGCGAGTGGTGCACTCGTGAGCTTGGCCCGGAAATACCTGTCATCACCTGCATGAGCCGCGAGAAGCACTCCAGAGCCGGAAAGGCCGTGCCTGCACATGCTGTGGCGGTGCTGATTGATGATCGCGAGTCTCTGAGAGAGAAATTTGAAGCGGCTGGAGGAGTGTTCATCCGCTACACGGACACGGAGAGCGCCATGGCCCAACTCCATGCCCTTGAGGGCAGATTCGTTCCAACCGTCAGATAATGCCGGAACCGGTGCGGATTGTGTTGAGCGGGGCCTCAACGAGGTCCTGAATGATCATATAGAGAACCCGCTTGATCGCGGGCACGGCATCGGCCGGAGGTGCGGCGCGGAGCGCCTCTGCGAGCGATAGATCGGTGGTGTATCGGAGGTATGCCAGCGCGCCCGACGACCACTGGATCATTGGCTCCCCGGCATCGAGCTCCGCCGATACGTGACTCTCCGCGCAGAACCCGTCCTCCGTTCTTGAATAGTAGACGGATGTTTCCGGCGATAGAAGCTCACCGGAACAGGCGCAGACGTTCAAATCCGGTCGGAAACCGGAGAACCCCAGGAAACGCCAGATGAACTGTACCGAAACGAGGTCCGCTGCCGCGACCGGCCGTTGGTTCAGTTCCGCGAGGGCGGAACGGAAGAGGATGTACAGACCGGCTGTCGCACCGCCGGACGCGAATGTCTTGAGAATCAGTTCCGCCCACAGACTCGCGGTGTAGAACTTCTTGAGGTCGCCCCGGATGCCTGAGAAGAACTCGGTCGCATCCATGTCGGTGATTTTCGTGGACTGCGTGGCCGGGTTGGTGTAGAGATAGGCCCGTCCGGAACAGAACGGGACGGTGGAGCCGCGCAGTTTCCCTCTTGCAGTGTTGGCGCCATGGGCAATTGCGCGGACAAGACCTTCACCCGGAGTGAACATGACGACGCCGCGGTGGATTTCACCAATTCGGCTGGTACGGAGGACGATTGCTTCGGTTGAGTAACTTCGATTCACGACTTTGAGATCCGATCTACCTTGACTCCACGAGAGGCGGGTGCATACGCTATTATACACTACGAAGATAGAGGACCCATGGACAACGAAACTGAAAGGATGATAATCCCGGCAGACCGCGTCTTGCCAAATCGTCTCGTCGTCATACCGCTCCTGGGGAAGCCCATTTTTCCCGGGATTTTCACGCCGCTGATGATCACCGGCAAGCAGGACATTGCGGCGATTGAAGAGGCGGTAAGCGGCGACAGTGTGATTGGACTCGCCCTGACCAGGACCGACGAGAGTGACGAGCCGTCCGGAGACGATCTGTATCCGGTGGGCACTGCAGCGAAGATCGTCAAGCAGATCAACCTTCCCGACGGCGGCTACAACATCTTCGTCTCAACGGTGAGCCGGTTTCGGATGAAGAAGATGCTTCACGAAGCTCCACCGATCGTCGCCGCCGTGGAGTATCTGGAAGATCAGAACGACTCGAGCGATGAGGTGAAGGCCCTCACCCGCAGTCTCATTGCCGAGATGAAGCAGGTCTCTGAGAACAACAACCTCTTCTCCGAAGAGATGCGGTTGAACATGGTCAATATTGATCATCCGGGCAAGATCGCAGACTTCATTACCAGCATCCTCAACATCGATCGGGATGATCAGCAGAAAGTCCTTGAAACGCTCGACGTATACGACCGGATGGAAATTGTCCTGCTCCACATCAAGCGGGAGCAGGAACTTCTGCGCATACAAAAAAAGATACAGAAGCAGATAACCGAGAAGATTGAAAAGAGCCAGCGCGAGTACTTCCTGAAGGAAGAGCTCAAGGCGATCAAGAACGAATTGGGGATGCCGACCGACAGCAAGAGCAGCGAGTACCAGAAGATCCGTGACGCATTGGACAGACTACAACTTGCCGGCGAGGTGGCCGAACAGGTAGAGAACGAATTGGAGAAGTTCAACCTGATGGACCCCAACTCCAGCGAGTACCACGTGACTCGAAACTACCTGGACACCATTGTAAGTCTTCCATGGACCGATCCGCCGCCGCCCAATGTGGATATCCAGAAAGCAAAACGCGTCCTGGATGCCGACCACTACGGTCTGGAGGACGTGAAGGAACGCATTCTGGAATACCTGGCTGTTCGCAAGCTGAAGAAGGACTTCAAGGGTTCCATCATCTGCCTCGTCGGCCCTCCCGGCGTCGGCAAGACTTCGGTTGGTCACTCAATTGCCCGGGCCCTCGGCAAGAAATTCTTCCGTTTCTCGGTGGGCGGCATGCGAGACGAGGCCGAGATCAAGGGCCACCGCCGCACCTACGTCGGCGCGATGCCGGGCAAGATCATCCAGGGTCTGAAAATCGTCAAGACCAAGGATCCGGTCTTCATGATCGATGAGATTGACAAGCTCGGCGTCTCCTACCAGGGCGACCCCAGCTCGGCCCTCCTTGAAGTCCTGGACCCCGAGCAGAACGTCGCGTTCCGTGATCACTACCTGGATCTACCTTTTGACGTTTCAAACATCCTCTTCGTGGTGACCGCAAACACACTGGACGCCATCCCGCTCCCGCTCCTGGATCGAATGGAGGTCATCCGACTCGCCGGCTACATTGACGACGAAAAGGTGGCTATTGCTCGCAAGTTTCTCATCCCGCGCAGTCTCAAGCGGTCCGGAATCGATCGCAAGAGCGTGAAGTACACCGCGCGCGCACTGCACGCAATCAGCAACGGTTACGCGCGGGAAGCGGGCATGCGCAACTACGAGAAGGCCCTGGACAAGATCCATCGCAAACTGGCACGCAGCATGGTCATGGAAGAGGCGGCGCCACCGTTCTCAATCGACGTTGAACAACTCGAGGAACTCCTCGGCAAGCCGGTGTTTGCTGAGGAGATAGTGAAGAAAATCGTGGAACCGGGAATGACAATTGGACTCGCCTGGACGCCCTTCGGCGGTGATGTGCTCATCATCGAAGCGGTTAGCAATCCCGGCGACGGAGGTTTCCGCTTGACCGGACAGTTGGGTGAAGTCATGCAGGAGTCTGCCGGTATCGCGTACACTTTTGCACGCAAGATCACCGCCGAGATGGGAATTGACGCAGAGTGGTGGGAGACGCGACACGTGCATCTCCACATCCCGGCAGGAGCAATACGGAAAGACGGACCAAGCGCCGGCATAACCATGGCGAGCGCCCTGATCTCACTTGCGACGAAGAAGAGAATCCGTCCGCGGTTCGGGATGACCGGAGAGCTGTCGTTGACCGGACAGGTACTCCCAATCGGCGGACTCAAGGAGAAAACCATTGCCGCCCGCCGCCACAAGCTGAAGGATATCATCATTCCGAGACAGAACGAACGGGATCTGGACGATATCCCCGACAACGTCAGGAAGGGCATCACCTTCCATCCGGTTGAGAAGATGGATGAAGTACTTGAACTCATTTTCAGGTAACGGACGCCGAATGCCCGACCTCCGCGTTTCTATCGTGATCCTCATCGGCCTCGTGCTGCTTCTTGGCGCGTGCTCGGGGCGGGATGCAGAGGTTACCGATCCAGGACAAGAGCAGACCTCCGACGGCACCGCCTTTCACCCCTCGTTCTCCTTCTCGAAGACCGAGTTTGAGGAACTCACCTCCACTCTGCCACAAGAGTACCGGGCTTCGATTCTTGCGCACCCGGCGGCCTTCCTGGATCAGCTCGTACGTCTGAAGACCCAGCCGGAAGAGCTGACGTGGCTCGTGGACAAGGAGCACCCCCTCGCCGCCGACTATGCGCCGGAGGATCTGGTTGACATGGATGACCATACAGACAGACTGGACCTCAGCCGGACCGGGCACCGCCTTCGCGGGATCGTGCTCCCAGACCTCCTGGCAATGGTGGACGCAGCCAGGACCGAGGGCGTGACGCTCCTGATATCGTCAGCGTATCGATCGTACAGCTACCAGGAGCAGCTCTACGGACGCTGGGTTGAACAACTCGGTCAGAAAGAGGCGGACCGTGTCTCGGCGAAGCCGGGCAGCTCGCAGCACCAACTCGGCACGGCAATTGACTTCGGTTGTATCTGCGACGAGTTCGCTAAAACCGAAGCGGGGAGGTGGATCGCCTCCAACGCGTGGAAATATGGTTTTTCCCTCTCCTACCCTGATGGATACGAGTCTCTCACCGGCTACGCGTACGAGAGCTGGCACTTCCGGTACATCGGAAAGGTCGCCGCCCGGATGGAACGGGAGTTCTTTGCCGGCATCCAGCAACATCTGACCGAGTTTGTTGATGGGAATGCCGATGCCTTTTGGTCATTCCTCATTGAAATCTAACGGAACACGTGCAATGATAGCGTAAGCTTTGAATTCAGCATCGTCAGGGT
>DAOWMR010000394.1 GCA_030642995.1 Spirochaetales bacterium | reverse complement strand
GCATACGAGATAGGCCGGAGTATTGGGGTCGATGACATAGCTCAGCCCGTACTCGGAAATGGCGTTGAACATGCCCATTCCCATGCGCAGATTTGGATTGACCGATGCCGGACCCTCGCGCCGCACTATGGCTGCAACAGAACTGGCGAAGCGAATCACCTCCGAGTCCTTGGCCGTCACAAAGGCTGCCGCTTTCCGATCGTCGTCCCAGGTCAGGGCGTTTCGGTGGTGCAACTGCACCGCCTCAACAATCTCTACTTCCTGCCCCCTGCCGTTCAACGCGTATGAAACAGTGATCTCCGCCGGCACCAGAGCGCCTTCAAGAAGATCCAGGACATTTTCCTTGAAAAGGCCGTAGATCGGAACACTGCTGCTCTCACCGGGAAGGAGCCGGCTTGCGACGTCGGTCTCTCCCGCCCGGCGCATGTAGCCGGGCACATTGAATTCCACCTGTACGTTGGAGATGGGAAATCGTTCGTTGTTGGTGACCATGACTTCCCCAAGGCTGTTGTCCCCGTAGTACTGCATAAGGGTCGGGAAGATCGGGTCCAGGCGGATCGCACGCAACCCGACCCGCTGCTGCAAGCCCTCCAGGTGAAGAGTCGTGGACACATGTGCCCTCGCACTGTGATAGAGGCCCAGGTAATTGTGGTAGAGACCACCCACTCCAATGCTCAGGAATGGGGTAACAAAGAAGGATGCGTCCACGGCCGCACTGACGTAACCGGCGGCGCCGGACTGGTTGTCATACGGAACGCCCTCGGGATCATCCTGACTCTGATTAAAGAATCCGAAGTATCCGCCGCCCAGGACGGTTCCGGTCACCAGTACTCGCCCCATGTCCAGAACAGCGCTGCCGCCAAGACCAACGCCGATTGTGGAAATGGAGGTCTCCGCACGAACGGGGGCCAGCGTGTAGGCGAGGCCTGCCGCCGGGCTAACCACCGGCAGGAACGGAAGCGGCAACCGCGCAATGATATCGGTACCGTAGGCCAGCCTGAATAGCGGCCGAGCATCATCCTGGAAGGCGAACTCCACACCCGGCGTCACCTGGACGGAGAGAAGTGTGGGCTCACCCCGGGCGGTTTCGGACTGTGCCGGCTGCGCCCCAACCCATGTGGACGCCAGAAGAACGCCGAGCACAAGTGCGAGACTCCGAATGCGCGGACCCCGGCTCACCACCCGAAGTTGATCCCCGGCATGAACCGCAACGGCCCGGATTGATTCACGTTGAATGAGCCAATCTGTACACCGCGCAGATGGCTGGAGACATTCAACACGCCGATCTGCAAACCAGTGAATGATTGGGTATGGTTGTACGCCCCAATCATCAGGCCCCACGATCCGTCCTCGGTGTACCGGTGCCCCAGCCCGGATATGGAGACGCCGCCGTGGCGCTCCCCGGTAGTAAACAGAGCGGCAACACGCAGGCCGTAGCTGACGCCACCGGACAGATTGACAGCGCCGGCCTGTAATCCGTAAATGCGGTCATAGACATGGTTGACGACGCCCGCCTGAATGCCAATGACCGAGGCCGTGGCGCCATAGAGCGTGGAGATAGCCAGCCCAACGACCTGCTTGTTCTCAAACGGAAAGAGCTCAAACGGGGAAAAGAAGGCGATGTTGATCGGCACGGTGCGATACTCCACACCCTCGTACTCGCCAATCCTCCGGCTCACCGACTGGCGCGTCTCGCCCCACTCGATAATGAAATCTTCGTCTTCACCGATGTAATCCGTCGTATTGCGGAAGACGATGTCGGGGAGCTTGTCTTCTTCCGTATCGTCGCCGATGATCAGAACTGCGTCATCCGATTCAACAACAATGATGATCGGATCGGTGGTCTTCGCGTCGGCTTCAGCTTCCTGCGCCCATCCCCCCATGCACATCAGGACGAGTACGGCCGCAACAAGATAGCGGCCACGCATTACTTCGCCTCTTGTGTCATCAGGTCTGCGACTTTCTCGCAGAACTCAATGTCAATGGCCTCAATCCGTCGATTCACAAAGAGCAGCGACAACGCTCTGCGGGAGATCTGGACATGCTCCTCGTTCAGGGCGGTTTTTATCGACCGCTCGCTCACGATCTGCTCCCACCCGCGCTCATTGGCGTTCACATAGTAGGTAAAGACAATTTCGCGGTCCTCAACACGGATCACGCGCACCGCGTAGTTGAATCCGAATTGGGTGCGACGGCTAAGAAAACCGGAACTGATGAGCGAGCCTCTCGGATAAATGAACATGATGTAGTCCACGTTCCACTCTTCCAGGATACGATCCCGGAGCTGGAGGAGATCGTCATACCGTTCGGTTGCGTCCTGGACATCGTTCAAGAGGAGCAGACGCTCCACAAGGTCGGCATCTCCACGGATATTGCCGCCGGAACTCATCTGATCGGTCAATTCCTCTCCAAATGAGTACTGCTTTGACGGTTCCACTCGTTCCAGGAGATCTTCGGGTAGCACCTCAGTCGGGAATACTGATCGAACCACGAACCCGCGCTCTATGAGACTGGACGCCATGACGGTGGTCAGTCGTGTGTGGAGTGAGTTCTCATCCATGACAACGCCGATACGGGCGCCACCAGCCGGGCTTACACTGCCCGCATGTGCGGACTGGAAGTGCGAACACGAACCCACAAGCACAATCATCGCCACCACAAGCAAGATACCGCTCAATCGTTTCATACCTTCTCCTCTTTTGTCGGCCGATACATCCATTATTGACCATACGTTGGCAGTCCTCAAGGTCCGCAACGCGGTTATGACGCAATTCCTGTGCAAATTCGCCCCCTTCACTCCTCCCAAATCACAATGTCCGTGACCCGAGCCATCTCGGCAGCACGGGCGGCGTTTTCTCCCCGGAAGTCCAGGTAGGCAAATCTGTCCGCAAGCGCCGCGTCGAGTGCTTTCAGCCGCCCGTATGCCCGGGAGACCGTGCCGTAGTTCTCCAGCTCATGGTTTGCCCGGGCTATGCCAAGGAGCGCCGCCGCGGTGTCCGGCGTCGTGGACTCTGCTCGTTCGTAATACTCGAGCGCCCGTTCAAAGCCGGATTCCATGAAGTGGAGATTGCCCAGGTTGACGAGTGCGCCCGTGTGATGCGGGTCCTGCTCCAGGATAAGCTCAAACTGGGTCCGTGCTCGTTCGGTC
>DAOWMR010000514.1 GCA_030642995.1 Spirochaetales bacterium | reverse complement strand
CAGATGGTTCACCTTGTTCACCAGGTAGTTGTAGAAAATGATGGCCGGAATGGAGACGATGATGCCGGCTGCGGTGGTGACCAGCGCCTCCGCGATACCGCGGGCCAGCACCGCCGGATTCCCACCGAGTGCTCCGACATCACCCAGGACGCCGAAGGCCCGGATATTGCCGGTCACCGTTCCGAGCAACCCGAGCAAGGGCGCGATGTGCGCCACGGTGCCAAGCGTGGACAGGAATCGCTCCATCTTCGGGATCTCCAGGTTGGCGGCGTCGCTGACCATTGAGCGGATGATCTCCTCCGGATACTCACGGTGCTCAATTCCCACCTTTGTCAGGTTGGTGATAGGAGACGGGCTTGCCTCGCAGATTGCGAGCGCCTCCTCATAACGGCCGTTCCCGATAGCACTCTTCAATCGATTCAAGAGCGCGGCCTCGTCGACTCGAATACGGTGGAAATAGAGCAGTCGCTCGATGATTATCACCGCCGCGACGACAGAGAGCACCAAAATGAGAATGAGGACAATTCCACCTCGTTCAATCAGATCCATCATGAGCGACTCCTACAGCGTGATGCGCGTGAAAATAGTTGCCACGAAACCGGGCTCGATGAACGGATAGTCCAACGTGACCTGTGACCCATGAACCGGTCTCCCCGCATCCATCAGCGGAGCCAACAGATCGGACAATTCAATGACCACTTCAACACCTTCACCGGCCGTCACCGTTCCGCTGAGTCCGAGCCACGGCACGTTCGGTTCGGGATAGAGTTCGGAAACGACCTCCAGGTCCGCACGAAACACTCCACTTCGTTCGCTGAATCTCACTGCACCCTCAAGCACACCGCTCGGCTCTACAGCTATTCGCTCAATGAAGTGACCTCTCCAGCCGGCCTCAAACTGCCAGACCGGAGACGGCTGCCAGGCTCCCTGCACCGACGGCGTGAGAGACATCAGTTGGCGCTGAAGATAGGGAAACTCGTCGGCAACAGTGTCATATGGTTGAAGATCAAGTGCCGCGGACTCGACTTTGAACTCGATTTCCGAACGCAACGAGAGACCCGCGACTCCTGTCCACCGGGCGTCGGCTCGGGCATACCACACGCTGTTGTTTGTCAGAGCTGCTGTTCCGACGGCACCGACGGCCAGAAGCGGTTCCCATTCCCACAATTGGTTGAGACGGGTCCGCTCAACACGGTAGCCGCCCGACGCCCCCACCTCAAGCGCATCGCCAATGAGGGAGCGCACTGAAAGTGCCCACGGGTACTCCAGGTCGGACGAGAAATCCCACTGGACACCTGCGTGTCCGGCAACAACCACAGACCAGGGGAGAGCGGCCTCAAACCCTGCGGTGAAATCCAGATCCTGCTGGGTGGGCAGCGCCCCGCCCGCGAGGAGGCGCAAGTAGTAGCTGGAACTGAAGATCAGATCTACCGACCGAATATCAATCCGCGCCTCTACGGTGGGCTCCACTACGTACTCCTGATTCCGCGGCGGGTCGATCTCGCCGCTTGTCGTCTGCAGCCGCGTGGCCATTCCGCGTCCACATCCCCTGTAATGGTCAGGAGCGGATCCGGCTTGTAGACAAGCTCGGTTGTAACGTCCGTGGCCCGGACGGCCACGGCATTGTAGGCAGACTCGTCCTGCAAGCCATTCTCGCTCTCCACGAAACCGGCTTCGCCCTCCAGCCCCAGGATCTCACTCTGGATGGACAGCCACCCGTCGATTGTGTTGGTGAAAGCGTAGTACCCGGTGCCTGCGTCCCTGAACTGGAACCCGTCCAGGCCCTCATGGGCGAAACCGAGACGGAATCTCGGGTCGGACCCGAGCTTGTAGATGGAGAGTTCACCGAGCACATGATTGGCGGTTCCGGCCCCAAGCCGACCGGT
>DAOWMR010000055.1 GCA_030642995.1 Spirochaetales bacterium | reverse complement strand
GTGCGTCGGCGGTGGAAGCAACGCAATTGGATTCTTCTCCCCGTTTCTGGAGAGAGAGACACCCCATTTGATTGGCGTTGAGGCCGGCGGTACCGGGACGGAACCCGGCCGGCACGCTGCACGAATGGGTGGGCTCGGAAAGCCCGGGATAGTCCATGGCTACAAGAGTCTCTTTCTCCTCGATGCCGACGGACAGGTTCAAGACACCCACTCCGTATCGGCAGGACTCGACTATCCTGGAATCGGCCCACAACTCGCCGCATTGGGACTTTCCGGGCGCGTTGAGTTCAGTCGAGCGACGGACAGCGAAGCGCTGGAGGCAATGCAGTTCTTTGCCCGGAATGAAGGGCTGATCTTTGCGCTGGAGTCCGCCCATGCCGGAGCCGAGGCCATCAAACGTGCGCCGCAGCTGCCGGAATCGAGCGCAATCGTGGTCAACATGTCGGGCAGGGGCGACAAGGACCTGTTCATCACTGCCCGGGAGCTGGATCCCGAGAGATGGAAAGCCTTCCTGCTTGCCGAGGCCGGGCAGATTGGGAGCGCGCGGGGACGGAGGATGATATGAGCAGGATCATGGCGCATATGGTGTCGTTTTTTCCGGACAGAGATCGATCTATGGCGGTGGTTGAGGGGCTGGTGGCCGGGGGCGCATCGTACCTGGAAATTCAGTTTCCCTTCTCTGACCCTTCAGCAGACGGGCCGGCAATTCAGTCTGCCTGCTGGAGCGCACTGGAGGCGGGATTCACCGTTGACGAGGGCTTTCGCTTCGTTGCGGATGTGAGGAAACGATATGACGTCCCAATTTTCATCATGACCTATGCCGCCCTCGTCTGCGCCCGCGGCGTCCGGGAGTTCATCTCTGCCGGGCAAGATGCCGGCGCGTTGGGCTTCATACTGCCGGACCTGACCCCTGACTACGATGAAGGGGTCTACGAGATTGCGGAAGAGCTCCGGACCAATGTGATGCCGGTGATCGTGACAACCATGAGTACGGATCGACTCCGTCTCCTTGAACAGCGGCGGCCCGGCTACCTCTACGTGGCCCTGCGTCGAGGCATCACCGGAAGCCGGACTGAATTGGGCACAGAGAATCTCGGTTTCCTGGACCGATTGGGACCACTAGGCGCCAAAGTCATGGCAGGGTTCGGCATATCCGAGCGCGCCCAGGTGGAGGCGCTGGATCCGCACGTACACGCTGCCATCGTCGGAAGCACACTGGTACGAACCGTAGCCGGTGCAGCAGCCCGAACATCGGACCAAACGCCCCGGGAGTCGGCCGATGAGATTCGGACCCTTCTCACTGAACAGGTAGCCAATCTGGTCGGCGGGAGTTGACCGGAGCGGATCGGTTCAGCATATTCCGCTCATCCGTTAGGATGAATCATCCGCCAGGAGGATCCATGGCAAGCCAGGTAACAATAACGAACGACAACTTCGAGGCAGAGGTAGCAAAGTCGGAGGTGCCGGTTCTGATCGATTTCTGGGCCGAGTGGTGTATGCCATGCAAGATGGTCGCCCCGGTCGTGGCGGAGTTAGCCCAGGCGTACGACGGCAAGCTGAAAGTGGGCAAGATAGACGTAGATGCCGAGGGTGATCTTGCCGCGCGCTTCAATGTCATGAGCATCCCCACCCTGATCGTATTCAACGGTGGTGAGGTGGTAGGCCAACGCATTGGCGCAGTGCCGCGTCCCGCAATTGAAGCGCTGTTCAAAGAGCTGGTCTGAACGCGGACCGGCGGTTGCTAGACTCGGTTGGGCAGGCGCATCTAGTGCGGAATATACACCTCGTCCGAGTTCACTGATCCCGGCGTGATGCCACGAGTAGGGGTGATGTGCCAGTCATCCCGGTGATTGGTGTCGGCGCCGTCGGATCCCCGCGAGATGGACCGCGTGGCCGTACTGTCTTCGGGATCGATCGCATCTTCGGGCCGAACGAGACCATTCGCCGCCCAGGCGCCCTCGGCAACGAGGTAGTCCGCGCGTTCCATCACGGTTGTGCGTCCAAATCCACGGTATCGATCATCAGAAGTACTCGTGCGATTGGAGTAGAGCACCCCATCAATGATGCCACCGAGGGGATTCTCGCACAGCGCAAGTGCGCCGTTGTTCCCGGACAGGCCGCTCCCCTCGGGTATCCAGAAGTCCCACGCCTCGGGTGAGGCGTCATATCCGCCCGATTCATCCTGACGAACTGTCTCATTCACTTCCTCACTTATTCCGAGCGGCTTGAAGTGAACAACGATGAAGTCACCGGCTGAAACGTTGAGGTCCGGGAAGACGAATCGTTGGTCCCAGTTGCCGGGCACCCCCTCATAGATACAGCTTCCGGTCAGGTTGCCGTCGGTCAGGACCCGGATCTCCACCAGGTCGGGATGCGTGCCCGAGCCCTGGGTCGTGAACTCGTTGATGATCATCGCCGGCAAGAGTTCATTCAAGCCGTAGAATCGAGCTACAAATCGGAGGTGATTGCCGGCTGGATCCGCAACCTGCGCCTCAATGGAGTGTTCGGCGCCAGGATCCGGCGGGATTGAGAAGGAGAAGAGGAGTTTATGGACCGACGCGTCGGATTCCGCTCCGCCGGCCGGCTGATCGGCGCACGCGACGTTGACTTCCGCCGCACGAAGTGTTTCGCCCCGAATGAGCGAGTCCGTAACCAGCTCACACCTTTCGTCGAACCCGACGCTCAGCTCGGTAGCTCCCTGGAACCCCAGGCTCACGATGCGAGGTGGCGCCAGATCTGCGTTTGCCGCGAACGGAAACTGCGGCAACGGAGTGCATGCCACCGGTGCGACCAGTGTCAGGACGACGACGAGCCGTTGAATCGATCCAGACAGTTTCATGAGACCCCCTGCCACTAATACAGCAGATATTGCAATCTTGCTTCACTGCGGCGGCTCTGCTGGGGCACATCAGGATTTTGACGGTCGGGAACGTGCGCGATATAATCCCTGCATCGTATAACGTGGAGTAGCAAATGGCAGAAAACCCCCTATTTGAGAAGTATGGCCAGACAACAGAAGCCGGGAAGGCAATCTTTCACGAGGGCGAGACCGGCGACCGCATGTTCATTATCCAGAGCGGCCGGGTACGGATCTCAAAGATGATCGATGGGCGAGAGCACGAACTCGCGATCCTCGAGAAGGGTGACTTCTTCGGCGAGATGGCTATTGTGTCCCGAATCAATCGAACGGCGACGGCAACTGCGGTGAACGCCACGCAATTGCTGGCGTTTGACCGCCAGGGTTTCACTGGAATGATCGAGAAGAATGCCAAGATTGCTCTCAACGTGATTGACAAGCTGTGTCGACGGCTTGAGAACGCCAACTCGCAGATTCAGCTGATGTTCCAGCGCAATCAGCGCAGCCTGATAGCATTGAATCTCTATTCGAAGTTCGGGGACCGGCCGGCGAACGAACAGCACCTTCCTCTGGACAAGGTTGTTGAGCAGATCTCACTCAACCTGGAGACACCAGGCAAGCTCGTATCGTCGTATCTGGAGGGATTCGTGGCCGCAGACATTCTTAGTATCAAGGGCAACGTTGTCCGGCTGATCGATCGCAAGAAACTCAGCCGGCTGGCGGAGATGGGAGACAAGTAGGATGTGCGGGATAATCGGCTACTGCGGACCCAAACCGGCCGCCAACGTGCTCGTGGAAGGCCTCAAGCGGCTTGAGTATCGAGGGTACGATTCGGCGGGCATCTCAGTGCTCAAAGAGGGAAATCTCACCGTTTTCAAGAAGAAGGGCAAGATCAACGACCTGAAGAGCACGCTACCCGATGACATCGACGGCGAGAGTGGGATTGGTCACACGCGGTGGGCCACCCACGGCGAGGTCAATGACATCAACGCCCATCCGCATACCGATGCCTCCGGCCGCATTGCGATAGTCCACAACGGAATAATCGAGAATTTCACATCTCTGCGAGAAAAACTCATTGAGGAGGGGTTCGCGTTCAGATCGGAGACCGACAGCGAAGTCATCGCCCATTTGGTATCCAGCCTCTACGATGGGGATCTCGAGCGGTCGGTCAAGCAGGCGGTACAACTTCTGAAGGGGACCTACGGCATCATAGCAATGCATGCCGATGAGCCCGGGCTGCTCGTGGGAGCCCGGAACGGCTCTCCCCTCGTTCTTGGTGTCGGCGACGGGGAGATGTTCCTCGCCTCCGACGTCACCGCGATCGTCGCACATACCAAGCAGGTCATCTACATTGAAGACGGCGAAGTAGTGCGCATCACCGCCGATGAATACGCCACAACGGATCTCAAGGACCGATCGATTGACAAGAAGATCGAGTTCATCAGCTGGGAACTGGAAGAAATCGAAAAGGAAGGATACTCCCACTTCATGGAGAAGGAGATCCTCGAGCAACCGGAGTCCATTCGGCGTGGCATACAGGGACGCATTGACATGGAGTTCGCGACGGGGCATCTCGGCGGGCTGGAGATGACCAGTCAGGAACTCTTGAACATCGAGCGCGTCAAAATCATCGCCGCCGGGACCAGCTTCCACGCCGGAATGGTTGCGGCCTACCTCCTCGAGAGTGTCGCTCGGTTGCCGGCAACGGCGGAACTGGCGAGCGAACTTCGGTACCGGAACCCGATCGTCGAGCGAAACACGGTGTATTTTGCGGTGTCCCAGAGCGGTGAAACGGCTGATACCTTGTACGCAATGCGCGAGCTTCAACGGAAGGGTGCGCGGGTGCTCGGGATCTGCAACGTCGTCGGCTCAACGATACCTCGAGAGTCAAACGGTGGTGTCTATATCCACTCGGGGCCTGAGATTGCCGTTGCGAGCACGAAGGCGTTCACCAGCCAACTCACGGCGTTCTACCTGTTCTCGCTCATGATGGCACGGATGAGACACATGGGCATGGACACCGGATTGTCCTTCATCAACGATCTGGAGTCCGTTCCGGAACGAGTTGCGGAGATCATTGATCGGCGCGACCAACTCCTGTCCATTGCCCGGAAGTACTCAGGCGCCAAAGACTTCCTCTTCCTCGGCAGAGGCATCAACTATCCGGTCGCTCTCGAGGGAGCCCTCAAGTTGAAGGAGATTTCCTATATTCACGCCGAGGGTTACAGCGCTGCGGAGATCAAGCACGGACCCATTGCTCTGATCAACGACACTACACCGAGCATGTTCCTGGTCCCGAACGACAGCCTGCGGGACAAGGTGATTACCAGTATGAAAGAGGTCAAGGCCCGCAAGGGGAAGGTTATAGCCATTGCCGTTGATGGGGATCGGGAGATCGCCGGCATTGCCGACGATGTGTTCTACGTGCCACAGGCGCACGAATTGATCTACCCGTTTCTCATGGTGGTCCCTCTTCAGTTGTTCGCGTACTACTGTGCCCTGGAGCTGGGCCGAAACGTTGACCAACCGAGGAACCTTGCGAAAAGCGTCACGGTGGAATAGCGTCCGATAGTTGCGACTTGCTCAAACAGGTGTCCGGGGCCTCCGATACTAGAAGCGATGAGCACGAGACGTATCGTTCAGTGGATTGCTCTGATAATGCTGGTATCTGTGGCCGGTGGAACCTTCGGTCAGGAGGTTCCCGCCGTTGAGACTCCTCCCGGGCATCCTCCGTCCCTCGCCATCGGTCCCGAGGACGTTCGGATTGAGCAGACGCTCGAGGGCGGCTACTACCTCTACGTCCGAAAGACAACTGGAATCAGGTCGATCCTGATCACCGAGTCGACCGAGGCTCCCGATCACGGCGTGGCGACGTACTCGTTCCGTAATCCTGTTTATCACTCCGAGAATGGTGATGAGCGACGAATGCTCGACGGAGAGTTCCTTGACTCATCCGGCAGTCTCTACTCTCTCGTTGATTCAACTCCGATCGCTGACGAGCAGTTTGGCGAGGCCTTCCGGATCTTCATCCCCTACGTGGTCGTGTATGGATACTCGTGGACCCGAAACGGAGAATTGCAGGTGCTGGACGGGAGTTACTTGAGTATTCGCTCGTTCGCCAATCCGTATGCCGATTACTCAGGCGGTTACCGCGACAACCCGTTTGTCCTCCGAGTGAGCCAACGCCCGAGCCCGCCGGAGATCCGGGAACTCATGCCTGCTGCGATTGAGACCTTCACTGAGATTGCTGAGGAAGCCGGTGGTGATGCCGTAACGCCTGAGGAGGACGTAGGACTGGTCGAGACCATAGATCGACTCATCGCGGAGTCAACCGGGAGGTCGCTGGATCTGGTGCTTGCCCTGGACACGACTGAGAGCATGGAAGACAACATCCCGGAGCTTCAGCACGAGTTAGTGCCGATGCTCTCCGCATATATCGGCGAACGTGAAAGCCTCCGAGTCGGTCTCGTCTACTATCGTGACTACATGGAGGAGTACCTCACACGCCGGGTAGATTTCCAAAACGATCTGAGTATCGTGCAGCGGGCAATTGACACCGTTCGGGTTGCCGGTGGCCGGGACATTCCGGAGGCGGTGTACGAGGCGCTTCACACCGCTCTAACCGGCTTCTCCTGGGAAGCGGAGGATCGGATCATTGTACTGGTGGGAGACGCGCCGCCGCACCCCCGTCCACGAAGCTGGATAACCAAAGAGGTGGTGCAGCGAGAGGCGGATGAGCTTGGTGTGGAGATTCACACGATCATTCTGCCGCAGTAGCGTTGGACTCTGCGTCCTGATCCGCTGATTCCGCCCGGATCTCTTCCAGGAGTCGCTCGGCAAGGAATTTCGGCCACTGCGGCAAGGCGTCACCTTCAAAATCGTAGACCCCGAGAAGCCGTTCAAATCCCGCCTCAGCCGCCTCGACATTGCCGCGCTTGTACTCTATGAACGCCATTTCATACTGCGCGGCAACCGTTACTCCCTTGTCCTGAGGAAATCGATCCAGGACGGCCTGATAGTAGGCGAGGGCAGCTTCCCAGTTTTCGCCGTCGGCGGACTCCTGAGCCAGTTGGGTCAACTCGGCTTCGCTGAGATCATCGGGTATTTCGGTGGGTACTGTCTTGCATGCGGCAAAGACCACAACAACTGCGAGAAGCAGAAGGGAGCGTTTCATGATTCAGCAATGTACACCGCACGGCGCATCATTTCAATGTGTCGTACACAGCGTTGTGGCGTGTGCTCCGTGTACAACAGACGGCGCTATTCGTAAACTTCGTCGTTGATTGGCAGGCTGCGTTTCAGGTCCTGGAGAAACTCCTGCTCGTCGCCCATCGGCTCGTAGCTGTCGCATTCATCCATACTCCGGCGAATAACCGTGAAGTACTTGTAGAGTTTCTCGTCGCCGAGCCGTTTCCTCCACTTGCCTGCGTCGCACCGGACGCGGAGTACGTAGCCGGAGCCATCGTCGACGGTGGCCGGGACAAGCTTGCAGTTCTTGCAGTTTGCACAGTAGATCTTTCGACTCGTTGCGGTGGTACGCTCGGCTTCTGCCGTCTGGCTCACTGTTGCCTCCTCTTTTTCTGCTCTCTTTCATGATCGATCAGAAAGGCTGTTCAGTTTAGGCGGCTCTTGCAGAAGATTTGACAGCCATAACCGGCCTCATTACACTCCCTGCGAATGATTGCAACCTTCATCAACGCCGCCGCGGTGGTCGTTGGCTCTCTTATTGGAATGCTTCTCAATCGACGAATCGGCGAGCGAGTGAAAGAGGTCGTTTACGCCGGGGTCGGGGTCATATCGCTGGTGATCGGATTCTCCATGGCGTTGGAGATGCAGCGGGTACTCTACCTTGCGCTATCCATTGTGGTCGGCGGCGTGTTGGGAACCTGGTGGGGGATTGAGAACGGAATTCTTCGATTTGGCGAGTTCCTTCGTGAGCGATTTCAGAAGCGAGGTTCGCAGGGCGAGTTTGCCTACGGCTTTCTCTCAGCCTCGGTTCTCTTCTGCGTAGGAGCCATGGCTATCGTGGGCAGTTTTCAAGCCGGCGTGGACGGGAACTACGAACTATTGCTCACCAAGTCGATCATGGACGGAACCATGGCGATCTTGCTGACGGCAGCAATGGGCATTGGTGTGGCGTTTTCCGCCCTTCTCATCCTCGTCTATCAGGGTGGGTTGACCCTGCTGGCAGTCTTCCTCCGTCCCTATGTGAGCGACTTGATGCTGTCTGAGATTTCGGCGGTCGGCGGAGCATTGATCGTCATGATCGGGATCAGCCTGTTAGGTCTGAAACGAATCAAAACGGCCGATTTCGTACCGGCGCTCCTCGTCGTGATCATTTTTGTCTTGTTGGATCCTTGGATCGGGCTGTAGTTACTAACCCCAGATCACGTAACCGGGAACAAACTCGCTCGTCAGGGCCGGGTGCTTCGGAAGCACTCGGACGGCGAGGCCTTGCCTCCCCGCTCGATCGCACTTGACGGTCGCCGTGTACTGGTGAACGTTCACATCATCGGTGGTTCCCGCGTGGTCCATCTTGACACGGCCCGCCGGCTCAATCTCGCCGACATTGTTCATGGTGCCGTGGTAGATCTCCACACAAACTGACTCCGGCTTGACCGCGCCGAGTCTGATGCTGGCCGTGAGTTCCATTGAGTCGCCAACCTTGAGATCCCGATCCGGTACTCGTGGGGCCGCCACAATGCGGATTGAGTCCCACTCGCCGTCGAGCGCGCCGAAATATGCGGTGAGATCCTTGATCCCGGTGTACTTCTCTGCGGTCATTCGCTGGTAGTTACCCAGCGCAGGGAGGTAGAATTTCTCGGCGTATTCCACGAGCATGCGCTGGCTGGAGAAGGCCTTTCCAAGGTTCCTCATGCTGGCCTTCATTCGCCTGATCCACTCGCGGGGGAGCCCGTCTTGGCCCCGCTCGTAATAGGTCGGAATGATCTCCTGTTCGAGCAGGTTGTAGAGAAGCTGGCTCTCTATCTCGTCCTGCTCAACCTCGTCGTCATACTCCTCTCCTCCGCCAATTGCCCAGCCGTGGCTCGGGTCGTAGCCCTCGGCCCACCATCCGTCCAGGATTGAGCAGTTGAGGACGCCGTTAATGGCGGCTTTCATTCCGCTCGTACCGCTTGCTTCCATCGGCCGTCGCGGCGTATTGAGCCAGAGATCCGCTCCGGACACGAGGTACTTTGCAATGCCGATGTCGTAATTCTCAAGAAAGACGATCTTGCTCCTGATCTCGGGTTGTGCCGCAAAATGAACGATCTCCTTGATGAGATTCTTGCCCGGCACGTCATGCGGATGAGCTTTGCCGGAGAAAACAAGCTGAACCGGTCGGTCATTGTCCGTCAGAAGCCGGTAGAGTCGATCCGGATCCCGAAAGAGAAGGGTGGCGCGTTTGTACGACGCAAACCGCCGCGCAAAGCTGATGGTCAGAGCATACGGTGAGAGAACCTCGTCTGCGGTCAAGAGCTGGCTTCCCGTCATACCCCGTCGCTTGTACTGGTCTCTCAATCGTTCGCGCGAAAGGGCAACGAGCCGCTCCTTGCGGCGCTCATGGGTTCGCCACAACTCTTCATCGCTGACTCGGTCAATTCGATCCCAGATTTCGAGGTAGGTAGGTTCGTCGTAGAATCGCGGACCGAAGTATCGATCCAGGAGATCAAGCATGTCGTGACTTAACCAGTTCCGGACATGAACACCGTTGGTGATACTTGTAATCGGAATCTCATGCTCCGGAAGGCCCGGCCATATCGCCTGCCACATCTCCCGGCTGACCTGTCCGTGAAGTCGGCTCACCGCGTTGTTGTAGGCCGAGAGCCGCAGGGCGAGCACGGTCATGCAGAAGTGTTCCTGCTCATCCTCGGGGTCTTCCCGACCGAGAGCCATGAAGTCATCCAACGACATGCCCAGGCCGTCGGCGATACTCGGGAAGTACTTCTCTATCAGTTCAACGGTGAATCGCTCGTTGCCTGCAGGAACAGGGGTGTGGGTCGTGAAGATGTTCGTGGGCTGAAAGGCCTCCATCGCTTCGCGCAGTGAAAGCCTCCGTCCCTCCATAAGCTCACGGATTCGCTCGATCGCGAGGAATGCCGAGTGTCCCTCGTTCATGTGGGTGACCGCAGGATTGATACCAAGCGCGCGTAGAGCGCGGATGCCGCCTATGCCGAGGAGGATCTCCTGGCGTATTCGAGTTTCCTTTGTCCCCCCGTAAAGGGTCGCGGTGATCGCGCGATTCTCGTCGGTGTTGTCGTTGATGTTGGTGTCCAGCAGATAGAGCGAGACACGCCCGATCTTCACTTCCCATATCTGGGCTACGACCTGTGAGTCGCCAATCTGCACGGTGATGCGAAGGGGTGCTCCGCTTCCTCCGTCCCTGCTGAGCGAAACGGGCATATTGTACCAGTCGTTTTCGGGATACGATTCCTGCTGATACCCATCTGCATTCAGGTATTGCTGGAAGTACCCTTGGCGATAGAGCAGTCCTACACCCACCAGCGGCAGCCCCAGATCCGAGCTGCTCTTCATGTGATCGCCGGAGAGAACCCCGAGACCTCCCGAGTAGATCGGCAGGCTGACATCCAGCCCGTACTCCATCGAGAAGTAAGCAACGACATCTTTGTGGCCGCCCGAATACCAGGTTTCACCATCCCGATAGGCAACGAACTTCTCGTACACATTTCTGAGCCCCGCCAGGTAGGAATCGTCCTTGGCGAGCTCCACGTACCGTTCCTGCGGGATCATGCCCAGGAGCCGAGCTGGATTCTGGTGCGATTGCATCCAGAGATCGTAGTCCAGCCGCATGAACAACCTCACCGCGTCGAAGTTCCAGCTCAGCCACCGATTGTGGGCAAGTTCCCGCAACGGCTGCAGCGGTTCCGGTACCTGCGGATCTACCTTGTAGTTCTCAATGATCATG
>DAOWMR010000167.1 GCA_030642995.1 Spirochaetales bacterium | reverse complement strand
CACTCGTGAATACCGTCCAGCCCTACGCGTGGGGATCGATTACGGCCATCCCGGATCTTTTCGGGATTCCGAATCCTTCCGGTGAGCCGATTGCCGAGATCTGGATGGGCGCGCACCCGAAGGCCCCATCTCGCCTGGTCGCTGGGGGAGAGCAGGTTTCGCTTGCCGATCACATCGCGGATGACCCGGTCGGCGCACTCGGAGATGCTGTGGCCGGTCGATTCACGGGGCAATTGCCGTTTCTCTTCAAGATTCTCGCCGCCGGCGAGCCGCTTTCAATACAAGCCCATCCGTCCATTGAGCAGGCCCGAGCCGGCTTCGCCAGGGAGGACGCTGCAGGGATTCCCCGGGACGCCCCGGAACGCAACTACCGGGATGATAATCACAAACCGGAGCTCATCTATGCGTTGACGCCCTTCTGGGGTCTTCGTGGATTCCGGACGCCCGAGGAGATCCGGAGCGAATTCGTTGACGGTGGATTCACGGTGCCCGAAGACCTGCTCCTGCCCGGGAACGAAGCAGGGCTGAGTGAGTTCTTCCGATCACTCATGACTCTCCGGGAGATCGACCGCAAATCCCTCTTTGACTCCGCAATTCGAGTTGCCGACGATCGCTGGTCTGCTTCCGACCGACGATCTGATCCCGACCAACCACCTGATCCCGGTGACCAGCTTGCTCGCTACTACTGGCTGTTGCGACTTTCCGAGCGCTATCCCGGAGACGTGGGTCTCCTCGCACCGTTGTTCCTCAACGTGTTTTCGCTCAACCCGGGCGAGGCAACCTACCAGCCGGCAGGAGTGCTGCACGCCTATTTGGAGGGCGTCGGTGCCGAGCTCATGGCAAATTCCGACAACGTGCTTCGAGGCGGGTTGACCATCAAGCACGTGGATCTTGATGAACTCCTTGCCGTGGGGGTGTTTCGGGCCGAGGAGCCCCGGGTGATCACGGGACAATCGAGCTTCCCGACGGATCTCAGCAATGCCTGCTCCGTGACCAACTATCCCGCACCGTTTGAAGAGTTCGCCTTCAGCCGGGTAGATGTCCAGGGCCAATGCAGCATTCCGTGTGGCGGACCGCAGATTCTGTGCTGTTCAGCCGGTGACGTTACGCTGTCCGCCGGAGGCCGACCCGTTCGTGTTGCCCCGGGCGAGAGCGTATTTGTTCGTGCGGACGAGCCGGCTCTGAAGGCGGACGGCCGCGGCACGTTACTTCGGGCCACGGCTGGCGGAGTGTCGGAGGAACAGTGAGGGTGCTCGTTGACGCCGATAGCATGCCGGTAAGGATTCGGGAGATCGTCGTCAAGCGGGCGTTCCGGTGCGTGTTTCAGGCCGTTTTTTACGCTAACTCAGCCATTCCACTTCCTGATTCCCCCAGAGTTGAACAGTTCACCGTGGAAGATGCCGATGACGCAATCGTCGAGAACGCGATGTCCGATGACCTCGTGGTCACCCACGACATTCCGCTGGCCGCTCGGCTGGTGGAAAAGGGTGTCACAGTCCTCAACGATCGTGGAGGTCGATTCACCGAAGAGAATGTTCGGGAGCGTTTGAGTCAACGGGACTTTGCGCAAGATCTCCGTGAAGCGGGATTGATTCCCGAGCGATCGCGACCATTCGGTCCGAAGGAAGTGCAGAATTTCGCGAATGCATTCGATAGGGAACTGACCTCGCGCGGATTTTCTGCGGGAAAGCAATCGTCAAGCCAATAAGCTCCGTCGGAAGTTGATAAATTTGACCGACAAAATTAGTTTAGTATCGATTCAAGAACGCAATTGATTGGCGACGCGGGTTTCGCAGAGACTCTGCACAGGGAAACGGCATGAAAACAACTCAGGTAACGGACGGTATCTATCGGCTTTCGGCGAACATAGAGGATGTCCTTTTCGAGGACATCTGGGCAATTCCGAACGGGATGGCAATGAACTCGTACATCGTGAAGGGTGACAAGGCCGCCATCATCGACGGTGTTTGCGACTGGGACGGCGTCCCGGAGACGCTCTACGAGCAGCTCGATCAGATGGATCTGGATGTCAAGGACATTGACTACGTGATCATGAATCATCTGGAACCCGATCACTCAGGCTGGTTCAAGAGCTTCCTCAAGTTGCGAGCCGACGTAACCGTCATCGCGAGTGAGAAGGGCGTGGAGCTCGTGAAGCATTTCTATGGCTACGACGGTGATGTCCGGGCGGTCAAGCACGGCGAGACCTTGGATCTGGGAGACGGACGGGTGTTGCTCTTCGCCGAGATTCCGAACGTGCACTGGCCCGAGACCATTGCCACCTACGATACCAAGAGCAAGACACTTCTTCCCTGCGACGCCTTCGGAAGTTTCGGTTCTGTTCATGACGCGATGTACGACGATCAGCTCACTCCGGAACAGGTCGATTTCTACGAACAGGAAGCGGAGCGCTACTACGCCAACATCGTCGGCCCGTTCTCGCCCTTCGTTCAGCGCGCGGTTGAGAAGCTCGCCGACATCGAGATAAAGATCATTGCCCCCGGACACGGGATCGTATGGCGACAGGATCCGGGCAAGATCCTCAATGACTACATCCGCTACGCGAGTTACGCAAAGGGGCCGGCAAAGACCGATGTCACGGTTCTCTACGCATCCATGTACGGCATGACCGAGATGGGTGTTGCCCCGGTGGTTGAGGGCCTCGAGAGTGAGGGCGTGAAGGTTCACCTTCACAAGATCCCTGAAACCGATTGGGGCGACGTTATCGGCTCCGTCTGGCAGAGCTCCGGCGTTGTGATTGGTGTTCCGACCTACGAGTACAAGATGTTCCCGCTGATGGGTGCCCTGCTGGAGGAGATTGGGCGAAAGAAGGCGCTCTACCGCAAGGCATTCCGATTCGGCAGTTACGGCTGGAGCGGCGGAGCCCAGAAAGAACTCGACGAGATCATGGCTCGCAACAAGACCAATTGGGATTTCCTCGAGCCGGTAGAGTTCCGCGGCGTGCCGACCCAGGTGGACCTTGACCTGATTCGCCGGCGCGGCAAGGAGCTGGCGGTCAAGGTGAAGGGCTGGGTTGCTCAAGGTTGACGTCCCGTCAACCTTGAGCCGGAGAATCGCGCGGACGCGATTCTCCACGCCGATAACGCCACAAGTCAGGCTTCACCAACCTCCCACACGACGAGGGGGTCTGCGCGCCACTTCAGGTGGTATGGCTCCAACGCCCGAACTGTTGTCTTCTTCGAGAGGCGGACGCGGACCGCGTCGGTCACTGCTATACCTCGATGATGGCCGATCATGGCAGCTTCGTTCACACACTCTCCGAAGACATCGAAACTGCGGAGAGTTGCGTGACCGACGATGCCTTCCTCGATCTGTCCGAATGAGATGCCAACCTCCATGTCCGAATCCACGTTGGTCTGCTGAGCGCTTACCAAGGTGGCGTACTCCTTGCGCAGGCACGCGCCCGCCGCAACCGCTCTGTCGGCAGCGTCCTCCGGGAAGACGGCAAGGATCGAATCGCCGATATATTTGACAATTCGACCACCTGCTGCCACCACGCACTCGCCGCATACCCGGTAGAAGGAGTCCATGAACTCGAGCAGAGGATCTGGAAGGACGAGTTGAAGCCTGGAGAAGTCGTGGCAATCACAGAACAGAATGACTCGATCAACGGATGTGTTCATGGTGAATCCTATCAGTCCGCTCCCTGCCGCTGCAACGAGCCACCACTACGCTGTCAACTGTCCCTTGCAGGTGGGGCCGTTCGCGGCTCTTCCCGGAGGGGTTTGCTGATTGACAAGCTCACCTATCGACAATGGCATGCTCCAAAAGATCAAAGGAGAAACCTCATGCCAATTGTCGATCGAGTCATCCTCCTGCTTACCGGTTTGGTAGCCATCTACCTGTTGTGGCGTCTTTTCAGCCACAAGAAACAGAGCACGGAGAGCACCCGCTACGACCTGTACTACATGGTCTCCTTCGCGGTGCTCCTCGTTGCCGGGCTTCTCCTGATCATTTTCACCTACAGCGCACTGGAATCCGAACTAGTCGTCATCGTTGCCGTGTTGATTCCGGCAGGCCTTGCTGTCGGGTTGGTTGCCGAATTTGCGCCGGCCTGGGAAAAGGTCATGGTGCCGTTCGCGCTTGCAGGATTGATTGCCATCGCCATCACCGCCTTTACCGGGCCGGCCCAGGTGGGGACCATCATTCTTGCTTGTGTTCACGCAGTGTTCGGTTTGACCATTGTCATCCTACCCATCGTGGTTGCCGCGAAGGGCAAGGCGCCGGGCGCTTTCGTGCTGGTCAGCGTGGGTGGGGCTGTGATCAGCCTGGGCGGTATGGCCCTGGCTTTTCTCAAATCTGGTCGACAGCTGCTCTTCTTCACGGCAGACCTTACGTTCACACTGCTGGCGCCGATCCTGCTCGTGATGGCTCTGGCCTATACCTGGGGCCTGATGAAAAAAATGGCCGCCTGACGGGCCGCTTGGCAGCGTTCTTCACCGGTCTTCGGGCGGTTTAGAACGCTGCGTTGCCCGGTGCGCGCGGGAACGGGACCACGTCCCGGATATTGGTCATGCCGGTGCAGTATTGGATGAAGCGTGCGAGACCCAGGCCAAATCCCGAATGGGGCACGCTACCGAATTTCCGAAGGTCCAGGTACCACCAGTAATCTTCTACCGGCAGGCCCATCTCTTTGATCCTGCGTTGAAGTACGTCGAAGCGGTCTTCGCGCTGGCTCCCGCCGATTATCTCGCCGAGCCGCGGGACCAGAACGTCCATTCCACGAACCGTCTTTTCGTCGTCATTGAGTCGCATGTAGAACGCTTTGATTTCCTTCGGATAGTCGGTGACGATCACCGGCCCGTGGAATACCTCTTCGGTGAGGAACTTCTCGTGCTCGCTGTGAAGATCTACTCCCCAGCTGACCGGGAACTCAAACTTCACGTCGCTCTTCTGGAGGGCGTCAACGGCCTCGGAGTAGGTGATCCGGGTGAACGTGCTGTCCGCGATTCCTGACAGGCTTTCGATGATTCCGGGCTCAATCCGCTTGTCAAAGAATTCCATGTCCTCACCACAATCCGAAAGCACTCCCGCAATGAGCGTCTTGAGGAAGTCCTCGGCGAGATCCATGTTGCAATGGATGTCGCAGAAGGCAACTTCCGGCTCAATCATCCAGAACTCGGACAGATGGCGAGTAGTGTTGGAGTTCTCCGCCCGGAACGTCGGTCCGAAGGTGTACACGCGGTCCAGGGCCGACGCATAGATCTCAGCGTTGAGTTGTCCACTGACCGTTAGATATGCGGGGCGACCGAAGAAGTCTTTCGTGTAGTCGGGCCCGGCGTCGGCGCCTTGCCCACGAGCGAGGCGCTCCAGGTCAAGGGTCGTCACCTGGAAGAGTTCGCCGGCGCCCTCGGCGTCGCTTGCCGTGATCAGCGGTGTGTGCACGTAGAGAAAGCCACGCTCCTGAAAGTAGCGGTGGATGGCAAAACTGAGGTGGCTGCGAACCCGTGCAACGGCTCCGAACGTATTGGTTCTCGGTCTGAGGTGAGCAATCTCCCTCAGGTACTCAAAACTGTGGCGCTTCTTCTGAAGCGGGTAGGTTTCCCCGGGGGCGTCTCCGATCAGCTCCAGCTCTATTGCTCGCAGCTCCACGGTTTGGTTCTTTCCCATGCTCGGAACCAGTTCCCCGGTGGCGCGTATGCTGGAGCCGGTAGTGATGGACTCTGCGACTTGCCCGGGATTCGCATTCTCGGATTCCACGACGATTTGAATGTTGCTGAGAGATGAACCGTCGTTCATTTCCAGAAACACGACGTTCTTTCCGGTTCTCTTCGTTCGAACCCATCCGGCCACGGTGATGTTCTGACCGCCGGGCTCACTGCGTAGCGCCTCTCGGACGCGGGTTCTCTCCATGCTTCCTCCAGTGGTGTGATAGGAGAAGTAGCACAGATACTGTCTCGTCGTCTACAATACCATCGTGATTCAGATCTACGGACGAAAGAAGTGCTCCGGCACGCGGAAAGCCCAGCGGTTCTTCAGCGACAGGCGAATCCGGATTCAGAATATCGACCTTGACCAGAAGCCGCCCGGCAGGCGGGAGATAGAGCTGTTCATTCAGATGGCCGGTGCTGGCGCCCTCATGGACCAGGATGGCAAGATTTATCGGAATCGTGGGCTTGGCTATATGGAGTTTGACCCTGCCGACGAGCTCAATGAGAATCCGGCCCTTCTCCGTACCCCCATCGTGCGCAACGGACGCACGATTGTAGTTGGTGAGGACGAGGCCGGATGGCGCGGAGTCGCCGATGCGGCAGCAACCGGCGAGGCATCGGTATGAGCGTCTCCGTAGGAAGCGAAGTAGGGCCGCTCGAAGCGGTTGTCAT
>DAOWMR010000257.1 GCA_030642995.1 Spirochaetales bacterium | reverse complement strand
CTGCGGGACGGAGAGGAACGCGTTCTGGAAATCCAGCGCCGGCGCGGGAGCCAACTCCCCCGAAACGCGAAGCTCATCGCCGTGGCGATGGATCTTCGGATTGAGGGTGACGCGCTGCAGGAGTCGGCTGAAGAGAGCTGATACGCTGCAAAACCGCAAACCGGCACGCGGAATATGGCCGAGACAGTTCGAATCCGAATCAAGAGCACTTGCGGATGAGGGAGCGCGACTGTATACTTTCACGGATATCTAGAACAAGGAGGAACGCATGATCAAGAAACTTATGCTCATGCTACTGATGGCGATGATCGCCTTTACGGCGTTCGCCGCAGCTGAAGAAGAGGCCGAGAAGGAAGAGATCGTCTTCCGTCTGAACAACGGCACCGAGCCCGAGTCACTGGACCCGGCCCTGGTATCGGGGTATCCCGAGCACCAGATCTACATGGGGCTGTTCGAGGGCCTGGTTGTCGCGGACTATGAGTCACTGCAGGCAGCACCCGGCGTGGCGGAACGGTGGGAGGTCAGCCCTGACGGCCTTACCTACACCTTCTACCTGCGCAAAGATGCCGCGTGGAGTGACGGCGTTGCCATCACCGCGCAGACGGTGAAGGACAGCTGGCTGCGGTTCCTGAATCCGGAGACCGCCGCCCAGTACACTTATCTGATGGCAGACGAGGCAATGGTTGCCGGTGCCAGCGCATACAACAGCGGCGAGGCTGGACCCGAGGCAGTTCAGATTGCAGCTCTGGACGACCACACATTCCAGGTCACTTTGGACCGTTCCCGACCGTTCTTTGTGGATATGCTTTCCCACTACGCGTTCGCAATCCACCCGCTTCATGCCATCAAGGAATTTGGCGACGCGTGGACCCGGCCGGACAACATCGTGGTCAATGGTCCGTTCACGCTTGACGTCTGGATCCCGCAGGATCGAATTGAGCTCGTTCCGAATCCCAGCTATTGGGACGCCGACGCCGTGCAGCTTGACCGGGTGATTCTCTACCCGATTGATGACCAGAATACGGCCCTGGCCCTCTTCCTGGATGGACAGGTCGATTGGATTCAGGACGTTGCTCCGGTTCGTCTGGACGAGATGAAGGTGCATCCGGACCATCACGCGAATGCGGCATTCATCACCTACTACTACGAGTTCAACAACGAGCTGGAAGTTTTCCAGGACGTTCGTGTTCGACAGGCTCTGTCAATGGCAATTGACCGCCAGGAGCTGGTGACCCGTGTATCCCGCGGTGACCAGTTCCCCGCATTCGGCATCACCCCGCCGCTCCCCGGCGTGTACCCGGCTGTTGTCGGATTTGAAGAGGACTTCGACAAGGCACGCGAGCTTCTCGCCGAAGCCGGCTATCCCAACGGCGAAGGCTTCCCGGTGATGTCGATCCTCTACAACACCAGTGAGGGCCACAAGGCGATCGCCGAGTACGTGCAGCAGAAGTGGAACGAAGAACTCGGAATCACTATTGAGATTGAGAACCAGGAATGGGGTACCTACCTGGACAGTCGCGACAATCAGGATTTCGCCGTTGCCCGTGGTGGTTGGGGCGGTGACTACGTTGATCCGCTGACCTTCGTTGGTCTCTTCTCCGAAAACTCTCCCTTCAACCACGGCAAGTGGATGAACGATGAGTTCAACCGAATCCTGCAGGAGGCGGAGACCATGACCGGCGCCGCGCGTCTTGCCAGGATGGCAGAGGCGGAGGAAATCCTGGTGGCGGAAGCAGGCGTGATGCCGTTCTACTACTACATCACCCGCAACTGGATTGACACGGACGTCTGGGGCGGATGGGCTCCGACCATTCAGGACTTCCACCCACTGAAGACGATCTACCGGAAGTAAGCCGGTCCGTTTCAGTACAATTCCGACCGGGGGCCTCGTCTGAGGCCCCCGGCTCATTCCGAGTGAACCAGGACGAATATGACCAAGTTCATTATCAGACGCCTGCTTGGCTTGATTCCAACGCTCATTATCATCATAACCATCAGTTTCTTCGTTATTCGGGTAGCTCCGGGCGGACCTTTCTCAGACGAACGAAAGATCTCCGCGGAGGTGCTCGCAAATCTCGAGGCGAAGTACCACCTTGATGATCCGCTCATAAAGCAGTATGGCGACTACCTTCTCAACGTGTTGCGTTTTGACCTTGGGCCTTCATTTGTCTACAAGGACTACGACGTCAACTACTACATTGGAGCAGGACTGCCCAAGTCGATGCTCATTGGAGCTTTGGCGGTCGGTGGCGCGCTCATCTTCGGTTTAGGCGCAGGGATCATCTCAGCGCTGCGCCAGAACTCGGTCTATGACTACGCGTCAATGTCCGTGGCAGTTATCGGCATTTCCGTGCCACTCTTTGTAATTGGGCCGGTGTTGATGTACATATTTGCAGTCAAATTAGACTGGCTGCCGGTGGCCGGGTGGATTGACACGCTTGGATGGTCAGCACTCGTTCTACCGGTGGTGACACTGGCCTTCCCTCCGTTTGCGTATGTTGCCAGGCTCTCCAGGGCGAGTGTCCTGGAGATACTCCGAAGCGACTACGTGAGAACCGCCCGAGCCAAGGGCCTGAGCATGCCGATGGTGGTGCTCAAGCATGTTCTCAAGGGCTCGATGCTTCCGGTCGTGAGCTTTCTTGGCCCCGCGCTCGCCGGGACCCTGACCGGATCAATTGTCGTTGAGCAGATCTTCCGGATACCGGGGTTGGGCCGCTACTTTGTGAACTCCGCCTTCAATCGTGACTATACGATGATCATGGGCACCGTCATTGTCTATTCGGCGATCCTCCTCCTGATGAACTTCATCGTGGATGTCATCTACGGATTCCTGGATCCCCGGATCTCATATAAGTAGGTAAGCTGTGGCAGAGAAGATCATCGTTGAGCAGAAACCCGATTCCACAGGCAAGCTTTCAACCGGCCTTGCCGCCGACGTTGGCAATCTGCGAGAGGCACAAAAGGGAGTAAGTCTCTGGCAGGATGCCTGGCGCCGATTGAAGAAGAACAAGATGGCCATGCTGGGCATGGTCGTCGTGGGACTTTACGCCGTCATCAGCCTCTCGGCTCCCATCCTTCCCTTGCACTCGTACAAGTATCAGGTGTTGGAGCACCAGTTCCTGGCCCCGTCACTGACGAAGAATGCAGGTGAACTTCTCGTGGAACAGGAGATAGGGCGCTATCGCCAGCAGAATGAAGCGTTCGGCGTCGAGGGCCTGACCGAGCAGCAGGAGGCAGACCTGGTCGACTTCCGGGATCGCATGGCGACCGAGACAAAGGTGATCGACAGCGAGGAGGTACTCCTCCACGAGCGCCGCTACCTCCTCGGCACCGATAATCTGGGAAGAGACATGCTTTCCCGGATCATCTACGGCGGCCAGGTATCAATCATGATCGGGCTGATCGGGACGCTGGTCTCTGTTTTTCTTGGTACGGCCATCGGTGCGATATCGGGCTATGTCGGCGGCAGACTGGACAATTTCCTCATGCGCGTGGTGGATATCCTTTACGGGCTGCCGTACATGCTTCTGGTCATCATCTTCATGGCCATCCTCGGGCGAAGTATTGCCAACCTGTTCTTCGCTCTGGCAATTGTGAGTTGGCTGACGGTCGCTCGCGTTGTCCGTGGTCAGATCATGTCGCTGAAGGAGAGCGAGTTCGTGGAGGCCGCCCGATCCGCCGGGGCGAGTCCGTTCCGGGTTATCTTCAGACACCTGGTTCCGAACACTGCGGGTGTGATTGTTGTCTACACGACCTTGCGGATCCCGTCGTTTATCATGCTTGAGGCGTTTCTCTCCTTCCTGGGGCTCGGTGTTCAGGCGCCGCTGGCGTCCTGGGGATCACTGGTCGGGGACGGGGTGGATGCAATGATTCCATATCCGTGGTTGCTCTTCGAACCGGCGATCGTGATGACCATTTTCCTTTTTTCAATGAACTTCCTGGGCGACGGCTTGCGAGACGCGTTGGACGTCCAAAGCAAGAACAAGATGTGAGGCAGTTTTGAACGGCGAACCAATTCTGAGCGTTCGGGACCTCCGAACCTATTTCAACACTGATGAAGGTGTTGTAAAGGCAGTTGACGGAGTTTCTTTTGACCTTCACAAGGGCGAAACCTTTGGGCTGGTTGGGGAATCGGGCTCCGGCAAATCAGTTACAAACCTCTCCATCATGAAACTCATCCCCATGCCTCCGGGCAAGATCATGGGTGGCGAGGCATGGCTTGATGGAGAAGATCTCCTGCTCAAAGGGGAACGGGAGATGCGGGCCATCCGGGGCAAGAAGATCTCAATGATCTTTCAGGACCCGATGACCTCGCTGAACCCATTCCTGAGAATCTCCACTCAGATTATCGAAACGATCCGGCTCCACGAAGGGCTGGACAAGAAAGAAGCGCGAGCCAAGGCCATTGACATGCTGCGGACGGTTGGAATTCCGACGCCCGAGCGAAAGATAGATTCCTACCCGCACCAGTTCTCCGGCGGCATGCGACAGCGGGTCATGATCGCTATTGCGCTCTCCTGCAATCCCGAGATCATCATTGCGGATGAGCCTACAAGCGCGCTGGACGTCACGATCCAGGCCCAGATCCTGGAACTCCTGAAGAAGCTGGCGCTGGACTTCGGGACCAGTGTCATCGTGATTACACACGACCTCGGAGTCGTGGCCGGTATGTGCGATACGGTCGCCGTCATGTATGCCGGACGGATTGTAGAGCGCGGCACGGTCGACGACATCTTTGCCGATCCGCAGCATCCATACACGCGTGGGCTGATCAAATCGGTTCCGCGACTGGACACTGCGGGGCAGG
>DAOWMR010000321.1 GCA_030642995.1 Spirochaetales bacterium | reverse complement strand
TGTGGTGGCAGAGGTGAGTACGCCTCGGGCGACTCTTGCGATCAGCGTCACGTTCCAGCTCATCGCTTCGGATTCCGAGATGACCAGTCGCTCCATTGCCGAATGGGCGGATGCGGTAGGTGGCTACTTCACCTTCCGTTCCGAGCAACAGGTGCTGATCCGGATTCCTCCCGGTCGCGTACCGGAGTTGAGAAAGTACATCGAGGAACTCGGCGACACCGTCGTCAGTTATAACCCGAGCGCCCTTGACTACCGTGAGGAGATGGCGCGGAACGACGCCGCAATCAATAGCCGGACCGAGGCGTTGGATCGAATTCTGCTCTATCTGGACGAGGCAGACGTCACGGCTACGCTCAGCTTTGAGCGGGAGTTGCGTTCGCTCCTGCAGGAGATTGAATACTATACCGGACAGAGCCGGCGAATCCGGAACGAAGTGGCTTTTGCATCCGCAACGATCAATCTCTCATCGAGACAGCGGACCATACCGGAGCAGCGCCCGTCCACGTTCGAATGGATCAACACCGTGGATCTCTACAGATTCCTGCGGGAGGCTCAGCCGTGAACATTCAGCAAAGCGCTCGTCCCGGTAAGGGCGGCATCCGTGTGGCCGCTGTCGTGGTGATGCTGTTGGGCATGGTGACGGCCATGGTCGTAGTCGGTTGCGTCACTCCTCCGATCGCCATGGACACCCCGGAGGGTTTTGCGGCTTTCTCGGACACCGACGTGGTTCGGGTGATCAGTCCGGAAGGGGTGCTTGTCCGTGCGAGGACGGTTCCTAACGATCCTGCCCAATCGCTCGAGTTCTGGGCCGAGGCACTGGAACGTCAACTCACCGAGTCGGGGTACCTTCTCGTTGAGCAGTCTGATTTCACGATCGATGCGACTGATGGTGTACTCATGGAGTGGCTAGCGCCGGTGAGCGAGGACGACTGGATCTACCTCACCGCAATCTCGGTTATGAACAGTCAGATCACCATAGTGGAGGCTGCCGGTCCAACGGATCACTACGAGACCTATAGCGACGCAATCCGCAAGAGCCTGGAATCACTTCGCATTGAAACGCCGGAGTCATGACGATCGATTGAGGAGTTCTACAAACTCGTCCACGGGCATTGGACGGCCGGTGTGGTATCCCTGGACGCTGTCACACTGGATGGACTTCAAATACTGGAGTTGTTCGGGCCGTTCTACTCCTTCGACCGTAGTTTTGAGACCGAGTCCATGCGCCATCTCCACGACGCCACGAACCAGTGAACAGCTCGCGTTGGACTCCGGGACTTCTATGAGGAAGGACTTGTCCAGCTTCACGGAATCAACCCCAAGCTCTCTGAGATACTGTAACGATGAATACCCCACCCCGAAATCGTCCAAATACACATTGACTCCGTAGCGGCGAAGCCCACGGATTACCGATTGAGCCGTCGGGATATCCCGGATCGCGGCGCCCTCGGTAAGTTCCACGGCCAGTCGCGAGCTGGGGACTGAATGTGCACTCAGCGTCTCGAGGACCGACGGCACGAAGTCCCGCTGAAGGATTTCGGTAGCCGACATGTTTACCGCTACTCTGAAACTTTCCGGCAACGCCTGTTCCTGCGCGGCGAGCGTCTCCACCGTATTGTCCAGAACCCAGCTTGCCAGCTCCACGCTCACCCGGGATCCTTCTATCTGGGGCAGGAATGAATCTGGTGGTTCGAGTGTGTCGTTGTTACGAAGCCGGATCAGTGCCTCGGCTCCCACTATTGTTGAGTCGGCCACCCGAACAACCGGCTGCCAGAAGAGCACGAACTGCCCGGTTCTCAGGGAAAATCGGACCCGATCCTGGACGGCCAGCCGCATTCGCACCGCCTCATTGATGGCAGGATCGTGATATCGATAGCTCCCGCGACCGACTCGTTTTGCCTCGTACATCGCCGCATCTGCGTTCTTGAGGAGATCCTCCGGGGTTGAACCGCTTTTCGGGAAGACCGCAATACCCGCCGTCGCGGATGGGCGTACAATGATGCCTCCGACGGTCGCCGGTTCGCGAACGCGATTGAGCATCCGATGCACGACCTCATCCACCATCGACACGTCGTCGAATTCCGTAATAACCACGACAAACTCATCCCCGCCGAACCGGGCAATGATGTCCTCGGCGCGGATCGTGGTCTTGAGTCGCGTCGCTATGGTCTGAAGCAGTTCATCGCCCGCGTGGTGGCCGTGTGCATCGTTCACATCCTTGAAATGATCCACGTCAATGAACAGTACAGCTGCCGCACCGCCGTGTCGTTGTCGCGACCGGACAATACGCTCAAGCGATTCCGACAGGTAGGTCCGATTGGTGAGACCGGTCAGTGGATCATGGGTTGCGAGATGTTGGAGCCGGTCCTGGGTCGATCGTATTTCCGAAATGTCACGGGCAACGCCGATGTAGTGGCGGGGTTTGCCGCCGGCGCCAAACACGCCCCGGATGGAGAGAAGAATCGGTATCGATTCACCTGACTTGCGGACGATCTCTATCTCACCAACCCACTCACCATTACGTTTGAGCGCTTCCCACACGTCGTTCACGTACTCCGGTGTCTTATCCGGTGAGACGAGCACTTTCGGCGATTTGCCTCGCAAATCCCCAATTGTGTAACCGGTGATAGCGGCAAACGCCGGATTGACACGGCTGATGGTTCCGCCGGGTTCGAATATCACGATTCCCTCGCCCATATTCCGATACACCGTCGCCGTTATCTCCAACTCGTCTTCGGCCTGTTCTCTGTGCCGGCGTTCATAGTCAAGCTTGACGGAGGTGCGGAGGAGACGGCGTACGAGGTTTGCCAATTCATCACCAGATTCCGCCCGCGGCTTTTCCGCGGATGCGGGGCCAATGAGGCGCTTTGTCGCTCGATGAACGGGGGCCGTAACCAACGCCGCCGTTCTCCGGCTGACGACGGCAACGAGGAATGCAACCGCAGCGGCGCCTCCGAGCATCAGCACAAGTCGACCGAGGAGTTCCTCAAGGTAGTCGGCAACGGAGATTACCGCGATCGTGGCATTGAACGAGGAGAGCTGTGTGTACGCGACATGCCGCAACTCCTCGCCGAATGAAAGCGCAATCTGATCCACGCCTGCGGTCTCAAGTGATACTTTCGGCACGGCCCTTCCGGCCCACTCCGGCCATTCGGCGGAAGCCGCAATCTGTTCGCCGGTTTCGTAGAGAACCGCGGTGGCTCTGATTGACCCGGGCGCATTACTGTCCAGAATCCGACGGAGCGTGTCGTCGGGAATACGCCGAAGGAGGTTCTCCTCGGCTTCGCCGGCAACGATAATCCAGTCCCACCGAGGAACCGCCGCCGAGTAGGTGTGGTAGACGGATCTGTTGTTGTCGCCCCTCGATTCACCGTTGTATCGAAAAAATCCGGAACCGTTACCGGCTATCTGTGACGCCGCTTCAGTGCCGGCGGCCTCCGCTGCCAAGTCCGCTCCTTGCGGGTGATAGATAATATGGCCCGTCCGGTCCACGAGGAAAAGAAATCCTTCCTCCCCCTGGTTCCGGGACTCCATGTAGGCAATCGCGGAATCCCGGCCTTCGATCGGATCCAACTGGGCAAAAACCCGGCCGGCCGCTTCAACCCGTGCGAGAAGGTACTCGTTGTGGTATGCCTCTACGGCCTCTTCGATCGCCGATGCGGTGGCGGCGGCGGCCCGCGTCGCTGCGGCGGAGCTTACCCGGCGGAGTCCAATCACCACACCGAAACCGGCAATCACACCCACGACGGCAACAATGAGAAGCAAGGCGGCGGTGTAGGAGATTGTCAGTTTTGCAGCGAGGGACCGCCGTGACCACAGGCTGCGAAGCCAGTTTCGCGCATGCATAGTGGGTGAGAATACCGTTTGCCCATTATACAGAGGGCAACGGAAACGCGCCACTGCAGTTTTTTACACTGAAACGAATCTCCAAATTGACAAATCTGGAATTCCGGGCTTACAATGACCTC
>DAOWMR010000414.1 GCA_030642995.1 Spirochaetales bacterium | reverse complement strand
GATCCGGACACCCGTCAGGATGATGGGCAGAGCAATCGGGACCTGAACCATCGCCAGGAGTTCACGTCGACTCATACCCATTCCGCGACCCGCATCCACCACGCCACGGTCAATCGACTTGAGCCCGATGAACGTATTCCGGATGATCGGCAGTAATCCATAGAGGGTCAGCGCAATGATGGCCGGCGTGCTCCCCACGCCTCGGATCCCGATAGCGCGCAGAAACGGAAACTGTCTGCTGAGGAAGGCCAGCGGGGCGATGAGGAGACCAAATAGCGCCAGGCTTGGGATAGTCTGCAACCCGTTGGCAACCGAGAATACGGGCTTCTCCGCGCGCTTGTTCCTGAACGCCCAAACACCAAGCGGCACGCCGATGGTGATCGCTCCGAGGACACTCACTCCGCTGAGCGCCAGATGGGCCAGAAGCTCCTGCCGGAACCGCGATTGTCGGTTGGTGTACTCCTGCACGATTCCGAGAGTCTCCGACGGACCAATCAGGAGGACTGCGGCGTACGCAACCGCCGTACCCAGTACAATCGCCGCTCGCGCGGTTCTCCTCAGATTGGATCGCCGAAGGGCGTCGTAGAGGATGATGTATGCTCCACCGGAAGCAGTCCAGAATCCGAGACCGGGAGCTGCTCGCCCGGTCGTCAGGCCTTCCATCTCCATGAGAGAGTCGGCACCGAGCTCGACGGCGGCCAGCAAGAGGCCGAGCGTTCCGGCGGCGAGGATTGACCGGAGAATGAGTCGAGGCTGGAGCGGACGGAGCGTCATGAGCCCGATGAACACGAGGACAATAATCGTGAGACCGAACACCACGGTGCCACCGGGAATCTCCCACAGGCGATAACTCACGCCCTCGGCAACTCTGTTGGGTTTCAACGAGAGGAAGGGAACGGGGAAGGTGAAGATGAGAGCGGTCAGCCCAAGGAGGCCGACCGCTTCTTTTCGCATCGACTTAGTTGATGAAATCGTTCTCTACGAGGTAGTCCCGCGCAACATCTGCAGCGGGAAGACCGTCAACAGCAATCTTGGCGTTAAGCCCCTGCAGGGTCTCGAGGCTGAGTGTCCGGAAGACCGGCTCGAGGATGCCGGCAATCTCCGGGTACTTGTCCAGGACCTCCGCACGGACAATCGGGGCAGGTTCGTACACCGGCTGGACAGCAAGCGAGTCTTGCATCACCACCAGTCCGAGCGCAGCAAGTGCGCCGTCGGTTCCGTACGCCATTGCCGTGTTCACACCGTCGGTCCGGCGGGCCGCAGCCTGGATAGTCATTGCCGTGTTTCCACCCGAGAGAGTGAGGAGTTGATCGTCGGAGAGATCAAATCCATATGCTTCCTCGAACGAAGGAAGTGCATCGGGCCGACTCACGAACTCCTCGCTTCCCGCCAGTTTGATCGTGCCTCCGGCGTTCACGAAGGCGGCGAAGTCCTCCAATGTGACGAGCCCCTCGGCTTCGGCAAGGTCCTGTCTGATGGCAATGGCCCAGGTATTGTTTGCCGGCGCAGGCTGGAGCCAGACGATGTTGTTTTCACGGAAATCGTGTTCTTTGACGGTCTGATACGCCGTTGCCGCGTTCTGCCAAAGGCTGCTCTCGGTTCCCGAGAAGAAGAATCCGCCGTTGCCGGTGTACTCTGGATAGATGTCAATCTCATCATTGAAGATTGCGCGGCGAATGACGTCGGTCGTACCAAATTCGGTATTGTCCACAACGTCAAACCCGGCGTTCTCAAGGAGATGGACGATCATGTTGCCCAGCAGGGCGCCTTCAGTGTCGATCTTGGATGCCACCGTAATTGGGCCCTTGCCCTCCGCTGTCGGGGTCGCGAATGCTGGAAGTGCTGCCATGCTCAGGACCGCCGCGAGCAGCAAAATCCTGGTGAATGTTTGGTTATTCCTCATATGGTTCTCCTTTGTAGGTCCATGTCGAAGTTGAAAGTATAGCTAGGCAAGTGAAACGGTCAAGTTAATCGCGCCGCGGCAGTTGCCCGGCCGAACGGGGTCACGTCAGCTTCTCAAAGGACATCCGCCACCGTTTCCTGGGATTGTCGAATACGACCTCGTCGGGTACGAAGTGCTCAGGGTCATAGGCCCCTCCGAGCCAGGCGATCATATCTTGATACTCTTCATGGTCAGGATCCGAGAGGATGTCCAATAGTCGGTAGTAACCGTATTCCCCACCGCAATCCTCAGGCGGGCATGCCCGAGCCCCGTCGATGCAGACCGGATACCTGGTCCCCTTCTCCCGGAGCAGCATCCCCTCAAGAACGACCTCATGAAGCCATCCGTCGCCAAAGTCGTATTCGTACTCACAGGTGAATCCGAGATCGTCGAAGAAGTCGGTAATGGGGATCTCCCAGCCGGTCTTAGTCTTTGGCCCATCATTGAACTCATCGAAATCGGGGATTCCAATCTCGGTGATTGAACGCGCATGTCTCCTGCGGGCGCGAAATGCATGCAAATGATAGTCCGACCATCCCATTGCGTCCTGAATCGCAACGTGGAGGTCCCAGAAGTCATATCTCTCAGGGACGAGAATACGTCTCCACACAGGGGGCGCAATGTTCTTCAGTTGGATCTTGAACTGGCACACTCTACCGACCATAGATCTCCACCATAACAAGGAGTTCAGATAGTATACCAGGACGGCTGGACGAGTTTGTAGGAACGTTTGCAACAAAAAGGCCCCCGAACCCACTGGATCCGGGAGCCTTGCCGCAGCAGTCTGCGGTTGGTAACGGGAGTAAGCTACAGTTCCTTGTGACAGAACCACCAGTCGTAGCCTTCGTACTTGGAAAGGGCCTCGGCGGCGTCCTTCTGGGTTTTTGCCGGTGGAATGATGACACGATTCCCAATGAGATCGTTTTCAGGCCAGTTGGCGGGCATTGCTACACCGTTCTTGTCGGAGGTGATCAG
>DAOWMR010000286.1 GCA_030642995.1 Spirochaetales bacterium | reverse complement strand
TGTCTGTGCTGTGAACAGAACCGGGACAATCAACTTGTGGGGTTGATACGAGCGCTCAGAACCCACCGGCCTCTCCAATGTTGCGGGTAGCCGTAGTTTAGTGGATAATGTCGCCCGTATGGAAGGTGATTCGTCCTTCATCGCAGCGCTGACTGAGGCGATCGAGCAGCGCCGTCGGCATATTGAACACACCGAACTCCCGACGCTGAGAGAGCAGTTTGTTGCCTTTCATGCGTCCCTTCGGAGCCTCATTTTGGTATTGGTACGCAAGGGGCTCATCCAGGAAGATCCGTACAAGCTGGATCAGAAGATCTCCGACATCGTGATGGCGGAGGATACCGCATTCTCTGATTCAGAAGTGGCCGTCGTGATCGGCGTTCGATTGTCCCAACTGGACAATGTCCTGGAGTACGCAAATAACTACGTTGAGTTCACTGTTCAGGCACTCGACTTCGCCCAGCTCAAGAAACTCACGGAGCTTGTACGGTACGTTGCGTGGGACGACTTGCGAGCAAACTCGCCGCTGCCGACGACCCAGGCAATCGCAGTATTGATGGGCAGGCTCCGAGCCGGGACCGACTCATTGACATCGGGGATTCTCAAATCTGCGCTCGATCAGCTGAGCGATGGTTGCCGGGGAATCGAGGAACAGTTGAAGGGGGTGCGGGCGTTTCAGCGCGAACGATACAAGCTCAATCTTCGAACGATGGTGTTTCCGAAACTCCAAGAGGGTGATTCACTGACCGCCAATCATCCGGAATCTCTAAAAAAGGTCCGCGCGCTGTTCTCCCAGTCTGGAATGGATGGGCCATTCATTCCGGAACTCGTCAGTGAGGTCATCGCCGAAGAATTCGGACAGGATGCTGCTGAACGTCGCGAGGAAACCCTGAAACGACTCCGGATCACGACTGAGGCCAGGAAGACAAAGAAAAGCACTCCAATATCACTCCGCCAGATCCTCATCAATGCTATCCGGTCCCTGGCCGCGTCCAGTCGATCACTGGACGGCTCCTTGGAACGCCTCCGCGAAAACGCCGCCATCATCCAGGGGCGGAAACGCAGTTTTGGAACACGGCTACGAGAGTGGATGAACAAGGTGGTGAATCGCACGCCTGCCAAACACATATACGAACTGGAGTTCATGGACGAGGCTACCGGAACACGCCACCGTGAGTCGGTTGACTTGGACAGCTTCTTGGAGAAGTTGCACAAGAAGGCGCAGGTGTACGGCGGAATTCTGTCGAAGAGCGGATCGCTGTGGACCAAGATGGAGAAAGCGGGCGAAGATCAGCTCTACCAGTTCATCAACAAGGAACTGGGCGATGTCCATCTGATTCATCGTCGGGCAAACGCGTTCGACACCTACTTCAAGGCAAAAACCACGCGCGAAGAGAAACGTCGCCTTCGCGGGATCAAGATCGAGCTCACAACGATCCGAAATTCCATTGCCAAGGCGAGCCAGCTGAAACACGAATACATCTCACGGAAAGAGGAACAGGAGCAACTGAAAAAGCTCGGTATCGAGACGGAATGAGACGGCCCGGCCGCCGCACCCGTATCAACGCGCTCTAGTTTGCCCGATAGGTTCCGAGTACCCTGAGATCTTCCACCGCGGCTTCCAGCATTGTCAGTGCGGCAGCGTATCCTTCCTGAGACGTCGGGATCTCCACATCCACGTAGAACATGTATTGCCACGGCCGCCCCGCAATCGGACGAGATTCCAGCTTCTTCAGATTGAGAGACGCTTCTGCCATGATCTTCATGGCGGCGAACAGCGCGCCGGGCTGATCCGGAGTTGAGAACACCAGGCTTGCCATGTTCGCATCCGGCACTTCCGCTTCATCGGTGCCGGCAAGAACGACGAACCGTGTGTAGTTACGCGGGTTTGTCTCGATACCTTCTTTCAGAACGGCCATACCATAGACCTCGGCAGCCTGTGCATTGGCGATGGCCGCATGAGCGAGGTTCCCCTCATCCGCAATGTGCGCCACCGATCCCGCAGTGTCGTAGAAGGGGGTGAGTTCCCAGGTGGCATGTTCGCGAAGGTAGTCGTCGCACTGAGCGAGTGCCTGCGGGTGTGAGTAAACCGCCGTAATACCTTCAAAAGTTGCCCCGGGCACCCCGATCAGGCTGTGCTCCACGCGGAGTTTGGTCTCTCCGATGATTTTGAGATCCGGGTACCGGAGCACCAGGTCGTAGTTCTCGTGAACGCTCCCGGCAAGACTGTTCTCAATCGGAATGATACCGTAGGCTGCATCTCCCCCGAGCACCGCTTCAAAAACGTCCCGGAAGTGTCGGCACGCAAACGGCGTGAAACTCTCGTTGTGGAAGTATCGCCGAAGTGCCATCTCGCTGTAGGCTCCGCGAGCACCCTGGAAAGCGATGAGCATCCGCCCGTCGCCGGCTTCACCGGGTTCTCCCGCTCGCCGAGGTTTGTTGGTGCGCCCGGCTCCACCGCCCCCCTTTGTTCGCACGTGCGGGATTCGCGAAACTTCCTTCCCCACGACAGGCGAAAGCGCTTCAATATCCCGCATGAGTTTCTCGAACTGAACCGGAAAGAGTGACTGAGGACCGTCCGAGAGCGCCTCGTCCGGCCGAGGATGCACCTCAATCATGAGCCCATCGGCGCCCGCCGCGACCGCCGCAAGAGCCATCGGCAGGACCTTATCCCGAATACCGGTTGCGTGACTCGGATCCGCAATGACCGGGAGATGGCTCAGCTTCTTCACAATCGGGATGGATGAGATGTCGAGGGTATTTCGCGTGTAGGTTTCGAAGGTCCGAATGCCCCGCTCGCACAGCACGACGTTCTCCGCTCCGTGCGCGAGCAGGTACTCGGCGGCCATCAGCCACTCCTCGATTGTGGCCGATTGACCACGCTTGAGCATGACCGGCGATCCGGTGGCGCCCACGGCCTTGAGCAGCTCGAAATTCTGCATGTTCCGTGCGCCAATCTGGTACAGATCCACGTAGTCCCGAAACAGATCCACCTGGTGGGGAGCAACGATTTCCGATATGACCGGCATGCCAAACCGCTCACCGGCAGCCTTGAGGTAGCGCAGTCCCTCCTCGCCGAGGCCCTGGAAGGCGTACGGACTCGTGCGCGGCTTGAAGGCGCCGCCGCGAAGGATCACGGCCCCGCTATTTCGGACGAGCTCGGCAGTTTCCATGACCTGCGACTCGCTCTCCACCGCACACGGCCCCGCGATGACCACGATTCGCGGGCCCCCTATCTTGATCGGTCCGAGATCAATCACCGTGTCGTTCTTCTTGAGTTCGCGACTGGCGAGCTTGTACGGCTTGGAAATTGGGATCACCCGCACGACACCGGGTTGAATCTCAACCTCGCGGAGATCAATGCCGACCAACCCGACCGCGCCGAAGATGGTTTCTTCTTCGCCCACGATCTCGCGAACCTGAAATCCTTTGTCGGTGAGGAACCGGCGGAGCCGGTCCTTGTCGTCATCTCGAATGGCACGATCTAGAACGATGATCATGCCGGCATTTTACGCGATTGAAGGCGGAAATTGCGAGAGGATGAAGTCGGTGAAATCTTCGAGCAGGGCCGCCTCGTACGAGAGGACCCCGGCGGCATACCGTAGTGTGGTGGACGGTGTCTGCCCGCGGATGACGCGGGACAGGCCGGCATTGTAGATGGCCAGCGCCTGGGCATCATCTGCCCCCTGATCCAGACAGAACTCGAGGTACCGCAGTCCATGGAAAGCATTGATCTCCGGGTTGAAGAAGTCATCCTCGGAGAGGTTTCTGAACGTGAGCGAATTGAGCTGAAAGATGCCTCGATCTATGGAGGCGCCGTTGTAGTTCACCGCAGTGGGAAGAAATCGACTTTCGGTCCATACGAGACTGAATGCGAGAGTGAGCGAGATATCCAGCTTCTCGGCGTAGTAGAGGATGGGCAGAGCGATCTCTTCGGATCCCGCCCGCTCCACAAAGAAATCAGTCACTTTCGCACGGGTTGGTTCCTCGCGGTAGAGCGCCAGAGCCGGATTGGGTCCCTCGAGAAAATTCTCAATATTGGGATACACCCGTTTCCCGGTCTCCTCCGGGACTACGAGAAGATCCGAGTAGGGCTCCACGCGTCGATTGGCCCGAAGAAGAATGGGATCTTCCTCGGGCACATATGGATCACCCGTGCTGCAGCCGAGAAGGGCAACGCCGGATAAAATCATCAGAAGACGGTTCGTCGGTCGCATTTCAGCGGCGTAAAATACCCGCAATTCACTTCATGATCAAGCCCCCAGGGCAAACGAACATGGCCTTTGTAGACGGTGCTTGCGCATGCGAGAAGGACCACGCAGGGCAGCAGCAGGAATACGCCGGATCAGAATTGGGCGGCGGCGCGCCGCCGTGATCCTCAGCCGCGGTTTTCCTTGTGCCGGAC
>DAOWMR010000177.1 GCA_030642995.1 Spirochaetales bacterium | reverse complement strand
GGGACGGCTGATCGGCGATGTGGATGGAAACGGCACGGTTGAAGAGGCAACGGACCACGATGTGGCAATCGTTACACTCAACGGCTTTGCAGTGAGCACGGACAACCCAAACACCATCCGCGCCGACCTTGACCTCAACGGCATGATTGAGCCTGACCCCGGATTCGACTGGAACGTTGTATTGAATCACGACACCGAAACCCTGCCGCCCACCGCACCTGAATTCTGGGATTGAGTCGCCCTCGCGGCCGCAGCCGTGTAGTTCGCCAAAGGCGACACTGCGGGCTGAGCCGAACCGGCTCAGCCTATTTGCTGGTCATAATCGCCACGCCGTTCCAGTCCGGTCCCGGCGGTGATTTGAGGTACTCTTTACAGCGGCCTATGTAAAGCTCCGCCAGGTAGTCATTGGGCAGAAGTTTCCGGACTGCAGCAAAGTACTTGGCCGCCTCCCGGAACTCCTGAGTCAGGTAGCGCTTCATCCCGGCATGGTGGAAACCCCAGGCCTTCTGTTGGCGTGGTGCGAGCTTGAGTTCCGCCGTGTAGATGCTCACTCCGCTCGTCTTTCCCTTGACCTGAACCTTATCGAGCAGCCGGCAAGGCAGTTCAGTTTTCACCTTTCGGAACACCGATTCGCTGAAAATGACGTCCTGGTGGTACTCCTTCGTCAGACCCTCGAGGCGTGAGCCCAGGTTCACTGAATCACCGATAATGGTGTAGTCCATCTTCCTTTCGCTACCGATATTTCCAACCGTGACCACGCCGTAGTTTACTCCGATGCCTGTCTTGAACGCGGGCTTGCCCTCTTTCATATGCATCTCGTTGAACTGACGAAGTGCAACCTGCATCTCAAGCGCGGCACGCACGGCCTCGAGCGAATCGTTCTCGTGGTGAACAGGTGCGCCGAAGAACGCCATGATCGCATCACCTATATACTTGTCAGGCGTGCCGTTATGATCGTAGATGATATCGATCATTATCTCGAAATATCGATTCAGGCTCTTCACGAGCTCATCCGGCATGAAACTCTCAGAGATGGTTGTGAAGCTGCGGATGTCGGAGAAGAGGATGGCGAGCACCCGATTTTCGCCGACAAGGGCGCTGTCAGGATTGCTGAGAACCTGGTCGATGACATCCTTGGGCACGTATTTCTGGAAGATGCTGCGGATCTTGCGCTCGTTGCGTCGGGCAACAACGGCACTGAAGGCGAAGCCCTTAATCTGATCGTAAGCGCCTTCCAGCTCGGCGAGCATGATATTGAAGGTCCGTGCCATTGCCCCGATCTCGTCCTTGTACTCAATGTCAACCCGCCGGGAGAGATCGTTAGTCTCCCTGACCTCGTTCATGAGAGTGACCATGCGGGAGAGCGGTCCCATGAGGACCCCCGCAAAGACGAGCAGCATCACGATGGCCAGGAGCGTGGCGCCACCGAGGATGAAGTAGGTACGATTGTTGATCTCGTCCACTTCGCGATAGAAGTTTGCGGAGGTATCAGTAACCAGGACGTACCAATCGAATGGGCCAAAATGGAAGGCTTGCCCAACTCGGGTTTCGCCATCCACAATGATTTCCTGCCAGCCTTCCTCCACATCTGAGGCGCGCTGCCGCAGCACACTGATTTCGGCGGGGTCGGAGAACTCGATCTCCGCCGAGTTCATGACAAGCTGTCCATCACGATCCACGGCAAAGATCAGCTCAGTCTCGCTACGGATGAGACTCCCGGCGTAGGACTCAATGGCGAGTTTGGTCACATCCAGGTACTCACGTTGTTCCGCAAGGTCGTTGGCGACCAGGAGATCCCACTGGTTATCCGCGTACTTCTGCAGTTCCTGCGCCTTGAACCCGAGTGCCTCGACGGCGACCCGAGTGATGCCGGCACGGGCGGAGTAGGCCGAACTCACCCCTGCCAGCAGGATTGTAGTGATCATGAGGGGTAGCACGACGAAAATGATCTTGAGACGTATGCTCATCCACTATCAATGTCGGCCCGCCCCAGAGCGACCTTTATCGCAAACCTTGTGAACTGCCGCGAAGAATGGGGATAGAAGCAACAGAAGAGATTTCGACGTAAAGAGTTACACCAGAGATTGATTGGTCAAGGAGGAATGATAGCCATGCAGACTCCTCAGTTCTGCCCAAACAGCGGGTGTGAGGCTCATCACGAACCACCGCGATCGCGATGGTGGGTACGCAACGGCACCTACAGCAGTGCCCTTCGCGGTCGGATACAACGATACCGGTGCTCCCTGTGCGGCAGAGGCTTCAGCACCCAGAGCTTTGACATCGACTACTATGCGAAACGCCGGGTGGACTACCACAGGTTGGTTGGACTTGTGGGCAGTTGCTGTGGAGTACGACAGATGGCCCGTTACCTGGGAGTAGGATACGAGACAATCGGGAACAAGATCATGCGCTTTGCCCGACAGGCGGTGGCACTACAGAGTGCTGTGATGGACGGGCTGTCGGTGCGAGAGGATCTGTGTGCGGACGGGCTGCAGAGCTACTGGGTGAGCCAATACGTGCCGAACAACATCACCGTGCTCGCCGGCGCTCGCAGTCGATTTATCTATGCAGCAACCGCATCGAGCCTTCGGCGTGCAGGACGAATGACCGCGGGGCAGAAGCATCGACGGGTGCACTTGGAACAGACCTTCCGTGCCGACCCGAAGGCGTTGACTCACGCCTTCACAGAGATTTGCGACGTGGTTTGCCGGGCGGTCGCCGGTTCGGCACAGCAACTCACCGTGCTCGATACCGATGAGCACCGCGCCTACACTCGGGCCCTGGGGGCTCACGGGTGGTGGTATGAGTTGAGTCACACCGCTCGGGTGGTACACCGTCAAACCAACTCCTGTCTCCCGCGCACCGGAGCGAATCCGCTCGCGGCGATGAACACCATCGATCGGCAGATCCGCATCGATCTGGCTGAACACGTGCGTGAAACCGTGCGCTTCGCCCGCAATCCGAATCGATCCATGGAACGCTTCTGGGTGTGGTGTTTCCACTACAACTACCACAAACGCTATCGGATCACCCAGCCGGCCGCCGACACCACGATGCACTACCAGGCCGCGCAGATCGAAGGATTACGGGTCGAGCGAGCACAGAAAGGTATCTGGAGCAGGCGCCGATTCAGAACTCGTAGCGCTTTGTTCGGACCACCGCTGGTGCTCTGGTTACGAATGATCGAACGACCGTTTAGAGAGGGGTGGGATTATCTACCGAGATACCTGGTTGCCTGACCCAATAGCCTATCGCCGCCGGATATCCCCATTCTTCGCGGCAGTTCGAAAAGCTTGTGCCAACCCGACCGGCGACCGATAACAGAAGAGTATGGCTGACCCCAGCAACGATCAGAATCTGCCATCCGCCGGCGACGTGTCGGTTGTTTTTGACGAGACCGAAATCCCGGAAGCGGAACGAGAGGAGATCCTCAAGGAAATCGAGACACTCGTCTCCGGGAGTCAAACGTCCAAGCCTTTGGATGAACAGTACCTCCGTCCGCAGAGATCCGGGGTTCTCTTCCCGGTTGTGATCAATCTTGTTGCCGTTGCGGCGATCGTCGCAGGCATCTACTTCATATCCGAGTACTTCCGGATACGCGAGGACAGCATCGCACTGGAGAGCCGCACATACTTCAGCGCTGAAACTCAGCTCATTGAAGAGATCCTCAGAGAGAGCGAACAGCGCCTCGCCCAGAAAGACCAGGAGATAAACCAGATACACTCACAGCTTGCCCAACTGGACGAAGAGAAGCAGAACCTGGAGGCAAACCTCGAGAGCCAGGTCGCCGATCGGGAAGCCGAGTTGCGCGCGCAACTGGATGCGGAGCTTGAAGCCGAGCGTGCCCGCCTCGCCGGGCTCGGACAGTCCGACGAGACAATTGCCGCGCGACTTCAGGAAATCGAGTCTGATCGACAGCGGGAGTTCGCGGCCCAACTGGACAGCTTCCGGGCGGAGGCGCAGGTGGAGCTTGACGCGTTGGAGGCAGAACTCAGTGCTCGTGAATCGCAGCTCGAGCAAACCCTCCAGGCAAGCCAGGAGGAACGCACGCGAATTGCCGAGGAGGCAGCTGCCCGGGAACAACAGCTTCGTGATGAACTTGGCGCCGAAATTGAGGCGCTTGAAGAGGCCGGACAGGAAGCCCAGGTCCGGATCTCGGAGCTCCAGGCGCTACGTGAAGAGGAATCGCTCCTGGCCGATCGGGTCCTCGGAAGCTTCGCAGTGATTGCGGAAGATATCCAGGAGGGCCTTTCGGACGAGGCGCTCAGCGGGCTGGACTCCCTTGAGCGTTTGCTTCGCGATCAGTCAACAGTAGATGCACAGGGTGAGCGCCGCCGTCGGACCGAGCTCGCACTGGCCTCGACCCTTCGAGGTTTGGTCCAGGAAGTAGACGTCCTGCAGGACAACATTGCGGTGCGCGACTTGACAACCTCCGATGAAGAGGAGGCTGCACTCGAGCAGCAGCGCGCTGCAGAGCTGATCACAACCGCCGCTGGAGTCGTTCAGCTCGCCGAGGACGCAAAGACCGCCGGGCGAATCAATGAGGCCCGGTCGCTCTACCAACAGGCGCTCAACACAATTCCGTCCCTCGAGAAGGTCTATCCCGGCATTCTGGAACTTGAAGCAAATCGACGTCAGATCATCATGGAAAGCACCCTGAGCGAGGCCCAGAATCTCCTCGCGGCCGGCAGCAGCGAAGCGGCCATCACCTCGTACCTGCAGGCGCTCTCCGATATCTCCGACAGCGAAGCGGATCCGCTCCTTGATGTCGCAGCCGGGATCCGCTCCGCCACTCGGCAGAATCAGCAGGACCTCCTGGATGCGCAACAGAATCTAGAGGATGAACTGAAGGCAGATCTTGCCGCGCGCAACCAACGGATCAGTGAGCTCAATCAGCGGCTGCTCACGTCAGAAAACCAGGTCTCCTCACGAGACGCCTCGATTACGGAACTGCAATCGCAGGTTGATACCCTGAGTCGGCAGCTGGCTACCCGCCAGGAGACCCTCACGGATCGGGCGGGCGACCTTACCGCGGCCCAGGATCGTGTTACGGAGCTCGAAGATCAGATTGCATCGGTACAGATCGACTTGCAGACCGCCCGGACGCGGGCCACCAGTCTGCAGGAATCGCTGTCAACCGCGCGGGAACGTGCCGCCGTGCTCGAAGAGGCCACGGCTGTGCTGGAAGAGAGTGAGACCGAGCTCCGGTCTGACGTCGAGAGCCTCAACAGTCAGACGTCCGGCCTGCAGCAGCAGGTAACGACACTTGAGCAACAAGTCGCTTCGCTTCAGCAGGATTTGGCCGATCGACCGGAAATACCCTCGGACGAGCCCACCGATGAACCGTCCGCTGCCACCCAGGCCGAGATTGATGCTCTCAATGCGACTATCGTTCAGCTCAACACAACGATTGCTCAGCGTGAAGAATCCATCACGAGCCTGGATACTCAGATGGAAGCGGTACGAAGTGATTTGCGCAACACCGAAAACGATCTGCGTAGCGCCGAAAACGACCGGGAGACCGTACAGACCGAATTGGATGCGGCAACGGAGCAGATCAGCGGCCTGCGGGAGCAGATCGCAAGCCTGCGAAACCAGCGGAATGTGGTCTCGGGTGAAAGCACTGCTCTGGAATCGCAGGTCAATCAGCTCAGCGAAGAGGTTGCCCTGCTCCAGGCGTACCACGACAAGATTGAGACCCTGAGCGAAAGATACCAGAGTGTGCAGATCACGGCGGTCCGCCTGGCGGCTGCCGGCAATTTTGAGTCGGCACGCGACCGGCTTCTCACTCCGCTCCGGATTGAGACGGCAAATGAGATTCTCCCCGGCCTGGCCACGAACCTGGAACGTATCTACGCCGGTCTGATTTCGCAGGCGGAGAACCGAACCTCGGCGGAAGTGCGCGCAGCAGCGTTCGAAGATGTGACCGGTCTCACCGAACAGGTCAAGAAGAACATAGACGATCCGGACGGCAGCGCGGCCGTTGAGAGCTACCTCCGACGCCAGCCTGATATTCAGCCAATCGCAGATGAGATCTTCGAGATTGTGGAACTGGCGTCTCGTGATATCTCGGCGGCCGAGGTGGAGTACAAGCTACTCGGGAGCGTGTCGCGAACAACCGGGAACCTCGTCGTTGTTGAACGGCTCGTGGCGCTTGAGGCTTCAGTTGGTGACGTCGTGGAGATCCGTCGCACACCACGACTGGGACAGG
>DAOWMR010000507.1 GCA_030642995.1 Spirochaetales bacterium | reverse complement strand
GCGCGGGTCATCGCTCTCGTCGGCAAGTGGTTTCCGACCGGCGCCCACAAGGTGGGCGCGACCTATGGATGCATTGCACCACGCCTCGCAACCGGGCAGTTCAACCCGCTGAATCAGAAGGCAGTCTGGCCCTCCACCGGAAACTACTGTCGCGGCGGCGCGCATGTGGCATCGCTTCTCGGCTGTGAGTCTATCGCTATTCTGCCGGAAGGAATGTCAAGCGAACGATTCGAGTGGCTCAAATCGGTTGCCGGGGAAGTGATCGCGACCCCCGGCTGCGAGAGCAATGTGAAAGAAATTTTCGACAAGTGCTGGGAGTTGAAATCGACCCGTGACGATATTGTGATCTTCAACCAATTTGAGGAGTTCGGAAACCACCTGTGGCACTACGAAGTGACCGGTCGGGCAATGCACGAGGTCCTTGAGTCGGTCATGAGAGCAGATGAGAGATTCGTCGGCGTAGCGCTGGCTTCCGGTTCGGCAGGAACCCTCGGAACCGGAGACTATCTGAAGGAACACTACCCAACATCACTGATTGCGGTGTCCGAAGCGCTTCAGTGCCCCACCCTTCTCGAAAATGGCCATGGTGGGCACCGGATTGAAGGGATCGGGGACAAGCATGTCCCGTGGATCCACAACGTACGAAACACCGACATGGTGATTGCCGTGGACGATGAACTGACCATCCGGATGATGCGGCTCTTCAACGAGCCGGCCGGGCACGACTACCTCGCGGAGCAGGGTGTGCCGGAGGAACTCGTCAACTCGTTGGATCTCCTCGGGATCTCAGGCATCGGCAATGTAGTGTCGGCTATCAAGATGGCCCGCTACTATGAACTCACCGAGGAAGATATTCTGTTCACCGTTCTCACCGATTCCATGGAACTCTACACGTCGCGGGTGCGAGAACTCAACGAAGAACGCGGAGCCTACACGTCGGCAGACGCAGTCCGTGACTACGAAGCGGCAATGCGGATCACCACCGACTACACCTTGGAACTTCGCTATCCTGATCGCAAACGTGTGCACAATCTCAAGTACTACACCTGGATCGAACAGCAGGCCCGTGAGCTCGATGAACTCAATCGGCAGTGGTATGACTTCCATCGATACTGGAACCACGAGGGGCTCGCCGATCGCATTGACCAGCAGATAGACGCCTTCAACGCGCTCATCGGATCACAGCGATGATTATTCTCAAGAATTGCTTCTATCTCCATTCGCCCGAAATTGGCGACCCCATGGCCGGATGGGATGTTCTCCTCGAAGAGGGCCGGATTGCGCGCATCGCCCGGGAGATAGAGCCGGATAAGGATGGCCGCCGGCCTGCGGCTGAGGTAATCGATTGCTCACGCCACGTGGTGGTGCCCGGCTTTGTGAACACTCACCACCACTTCTACCAGACCCTGACACGCAACCTCCCGGCCGCCCAGGACGCCAAGCTCTTTGACTGGCTCGTGTACCATTACCCGATCTGGGCAAACCTGGACGAGGATGCGGTGAGGATCTCCACACAACTCGCATGCGGAGAGCTCCTGAAAACCGGGTGCACCTGCACAAGCGACCATCACTATCTCTATCCTGACAGCTTCCGAGGCGATCTGGCGGGAATCCAATTTGAGGCGGCGGGCGAACTCGGCATCCGTTTCTCACCGTCACGCGGCTCAATGTCTCGGGGAAAGAGTCAGGGCGGGCTTCCTCCAGACTCGGTCGTGCAGGATGAGGAATCCATCCTGAAGGACAGCCGGCGAGTTGTAGAGACCTACCACGATCCGGACCCGTACGCGATGAGGAAGGTGACGCTCGCACCGTGCAGCCCCTTCTCGGTGACGCCCGATCTCATGAAGGAATCGGTCAACCTCGCCCGCGCACTCGGCGTCCGGCTCCATACCCACCTGGCCGAGACCGCTGATGAGAACGACTACTGCCTGCAAGCTCTTGGAAAGCGGCCGCTCGCCATCATGGAGGATTGGGGCTTTGTAGGACCCGATGTCTCGTACGCGCACGGAGT
>DAOWMR010000480.1 GCA_030642995.1 Spirochaetales bacterium | reverse complement strand
GGTTGCGTGGCGGTGACGTCACTGTGGCGGCCGACATGTCGAACAGCGAGATCTACGTGCTCCCCCGTGATACCGGTGAGTTGCCCGAGGAGCCGCCCGTTCGTACCACGTGGACTCGCCTGGGATCGCTCACTGAGGGAGCCAAGGTGTTTGTTGCTGGGCGGATTCGCATGGAGGGCACCCACGCAGTCATGTGCGGTGACGCGTCGGATCCTCTACTCATCGTACTGTATGACGGCTCAGAACGAGACTTGCTGCGGCGGTGTATTTGGAGTGGACGTCAGCTCAATGAGTACTGGAATCAGCTCACGCCGGGCGCGCTCGCGGGCGGCACGCTGGCTCTTATCACGGCCGCCTACGTCCTGCTGCGCTCACCAACGGGCCGTCTTCCGGCAATTGCCGCGCTCACCCTCGCTGCAATCCCCTTGCTGTCGATGGTTCCCCCGGGAGTGGTGCTGTTTTTCACCTACCGCTGGAGTTGGCGGAGGGGCCGGGTCCTGCGCGCCCACAGGGATATCCTGAGATTACCACTGCGACATCTCAAAGGTTCCGGCGATTCGGGTGTTCTTCCAGATGGAGAACCGTACGAACTGCGATACGTGACTCAAGAGGATGCCGAAATGCTCGAAGAGATCGGCGGGCAGGTGATTCGCCCGCCAATTGCGGTGGACACGTCACGTTACGCTGCGTTTGGATATCCCGGTCCGGCCGGTTTGGAAATCCCACCGGACCCCATGACCGAAATTGTGATCATTCCGGGCAACCCGACGGAACTTTCACTGCGTTGTCAGCGGCAGGCCCGGGCTTTTGAGCTTGCCTCCGCGGCGATCCTGGGCACGGGCCTTCTCATCAATCTGACCGGCGTCTTTGTCGCGTTCCAGTACATCATTCGCTGACACACAGTGGTACGACGGCGCGCCTATTTCCTTCTGGCGTAGTTGACGGTGAGTTTGCGGCCCCGAAAGTCGGATCCGTTGAGAGCATCAATCGCCTGTTTCGCCTTTGCCGTTTCAAGTTCAACAAACGAGTAATTGTCCAGCACCTTGACCTGTCCAATGTCGTCGCGAGTAACGCCGTCGGTGCTCGTGAAGAGAGTCACCAGGTCACGGGCGTGCACCCGCTTGTTGCGGCCCGCACTGACAAAAATGCTCGTCCGAGTGGATGACGAAGCCGATCCGCCAGCCCACTGCTTGAAGAGATATGCCGTGAAATAGGCGCGGCTGAATATCGACACGTGTTTCTTGATGAACCGCTTGTACTGGGTGAGCTCCACCGGATCCTCGTCCTCATGGATCCGTCGAACAAGGTCGCGAATCTGTTGCTCGGTTGTTTCACGGTCGAAAGGTAAATCGCGATTTGCCATCTTGGTCTGCTCCTGTCGGGGTTTTTCCCCGGGTTCGGTTTTCAAAAGTTCTGTTCCACGCAGTGAGACGGTTGCCGGCCGGCGAACGAGATCCTCAATACCGGACATCTCGTCGGAATCGGCGTGCGCGAACAGGATTGTCGTCGGCCGGCAATCGAACTTCGTGTAGATGTAGTGCATGTCTGCACTAAACTGTCCGGGGGACTCCCCGGCCGGCGGATCCAGAACGCACACTGTCACCCGCGCGAGATCGATATTGTCCCGACGGATATGGTCGATAAGCCGTTGCGGTGTGGTGACAACCACGTCCGGGCCGGCTGAGACCGCAGTGGCCTCTGTCCTGGCATCGTCGGCTGGACCCAGATGTACGATCCTGAGGTCGCCGGGCCCGTGTCCACCGAACAGGCTCTCCGACAATGACGCAATGCTTTGAACGTCATCCGGTTTCGGAAGAATCAGCAACGATTGCACAACCGATTGATCGCTCCGGACGCAGGCGACTGCAGCAGAGAGAAGGTCGGCCGATCGATTCCAGGATGAGTCTGTCTTAATCATGACATCCCGACCACGCCGTATGAACCGAACAATCCTGCGAATCCAAACGTGCTCGCTGGACTCTCCGTAACAATGAGCCCCACTCTCCGATTGAAGAACCTGCACCTGCCTGACTACCTTGATCCCGTGTCGAACCCCATTATTGTTATAGTAAGGATATCGGGGGGGCTTCCCCCTTGTCAACGTAATGCCTGCAGGAGCAGGTGCAGCAATTCCCGGCGAACGGTCTTGGGCCCGAGGTTGGTGGCCAGGCCAAGGATGTGTGATGTCGGTACCGGCGAATCATGGGCGGTTTTGGCGGAATCGATGCGATAGTCAGGATAAAACCCGTGATTACCATGCACTGTGAGGCGAGATGAGCAGACCGAACCGGTTGGG
>DAOWMR010000457.1 GCA_030642995.1 Spirochaetales bacterium | reverse complement strand
TGAAGCGTATTGCTGCTCACGGACGTAAACTGATCGCTGCGGGGAATCGCCGGCAAGCCGCGTCAAAAGCGGCCGCGGATCTCAGTGATATGCTGCGGGCGCAGGATGCCGACTGTCTGATGTGTGATCGCATCCGGCATAATCTTGCGAACTACACGTACACGATAGTGAAACTTTTCCAGACGGATGAAGAGTTTCGACGTACATTTACCCGCTCCCGTGGGATCTGCCTTCACCACCTGCCCCTTCTGTTGACGCTGGGCGTTGATGAACTGAAACCCGGAGAACTCAAGCCCTGGCATGAGACCATCGTCACGCTCGTGCAGGACGGCTTGAGCCGGCTCGGGGAGGAGTTGGAACAGTTCACCTGGCAATTTGACTGCACCACCGACCAGCCAACTCCCCAAACGGCCCAGGATTCGGTGGCTCGCGCCGTGGCGAAACTTGCCGGTTACGGTCCGCAGAGATGCACCTAAGAATCGATTTATGGTAACCTGAACTGTGGCAAGAAGGACGATCAATTCCTCCGCTGAGTCGGGATCTCCTCTCCCCGATGAACTCTATGGCGTATCAGATGCAATCTGGATCATCGCGCCGGATCAATCTCTCACGTACGTCAATGAGGCCGCGGTACAATTTCACGCTGAATTCTTCGGTACCCGAGCGGTCGTCGGTGAGGCAATTGATGGGCTCTACCCTTCGGATGTGTGGAGCAGGTGGTCTGATCGATACCAGGCGGCAGCTGCCGGCGAGAGGATCTACACGCTTGAAGCCCGTCAGGCCGCCGAGGGCGACGTGTACTACGAGCTCGTACTTGAACGAGCGGATACTCCCAACGCGCAGCATTCGGTCGTGGTGATTGCCAGGCCCATCACCGAACGGCGTCGAACGGTCATAGAGACCACTCTTGAAGCCAGGGCAGTCATCGACTTGGACTCCTACGTTCTCTCCGCCAATCCGCATTTCAGAGCGCTCATCGGGCTCGCGGCGGATACGCCAATCAGGTCCCTCCGTTTGCGTGACCTGTTGGATCCGGAGGACGACCCGCTCTTCGAGAAAGCCGTCGCGAGCGCAAACCGGGACCCCGTGCGCATGGATCGACTACGGATCATTGATCTCAAGGGATCGGTCCACGAGACAGTCGGCACGATCGCTCGAAGTCCCGACTCAGGAAATCTGGCGCTGGCTCTCCTCGACATTTCAGAACAGATAGAAACCGAGCTTCGGCTCGAACAGCACGCGGAGCATCTCCGCGCGCTCCATACCTGGGCAGCAGAGCTGAACGCCTACATGGAGCAGCCGGAAGTGCTCTACCAACGCTCGCTGGAGCTCTTGAGTAACACTGTTCAATTTGACTCCGCCAGTGTGCAATTGCTGAGACAGGACCAACTCGAGATTGTTGCGTGTACGGGTTTTCCTGATGGGGAACGGGTCATCGGGCTCCACTTTCCGTTTGACACCAAGTTTCCCAATTGGCATGTCGTGACCTCCCGGGAGACCATTGCGGTGACCGATGTCGGCGAGGACTATCCGCACTTCCATGCACAGGCCGACCGCTACGCTTCCGGAAGTATCTCGTCGTGGCTCGGAGTACCGCTGGGTGTTCGGGATGAGGTGCTTGGAATGGTCGCGATCGACCGCAGTGACGTTACTCCATTCACGGACGATGAGAAACGCCTGGTCGGCACAATGGCGGGGCACATCGCGGTGGCGGTGCACAATTCGCAACTCTATCGCGCACTGCAGGAGAGCGAGGAAAGCCTGTTTGACGCCAACCGTCAGAAAGAAGTGCTCCTTCGGGAGTTGCACCATCGGTCCAAAAACAACATGCAGATGATATCGAGCCTTCTGAGTCTCGGGGCGGCATCGGTGTCCGTTGAAGAGGATGGCCGGGTTCTCGATGAAGTGCGCATGCGCATCCAATCGCTCGCCGCCGTGCATGAAGAACTCTACCGGTCGGAGAATCTTGATCGAGTTGATCTGTCCGACTATGCCCGGCGACTCATACAGATGGTTTTGAGTTCGTACGGAAGGGCGGGCGTCACCGTTGGAGTGGACGCACAGGAGATGACAGCGAGTATCGATGTCTCGGTTCCGTTCGGGCTCATTTTGACTGAACTCATTCTCAATTCCTACAAGCATGCTTTCCCCAACCTGTCCGGGGGTACAATCCGGGTTGAACTGAGCGCAGAGGGCAAGAATGCTACCCTCGTCGTCCGAGATGACGGTGTGGGCGTCACGCGAGAGAACTGGGAGAACTCGCCGGACAGTCTTGGCATGCAGCTTGTAGCCAGCCTGGTGGACCAGATCAACGGGACAATTGACTTGACGGAGGGGGCCGGAGCGCGATGGAAGGTGCAATTTCCCCTCGGCGAGTAGCGTAACCTGATTGTGTCGGTTCGCAGACATTTCTTGAAAGGAATGGCAAGAAATGACACATGCCTGATATCCAAATTGGTGATTTCATCGTATACTGGCGGGACCGAATAAATTCACAAGGAGGACAATGTGAAAAAGATTCTGATCGTTATCGTCGCGCTTCTCATTCC
>DAOWMR010000030.1 GCA_030642995.1 Spirochaetales bacterium | reverse complement strand
TCATTCCGTATTCAAACCGCAGGAAGTAGAATCGCAGACAACATACCGTTTCAAGCTATCGACAGTCTACCATCACTTCCCAGGATTCAGGTCGGGACAAGATGTCCTTGGTGCAGGTACCCGCAAAATATAGCTCGGCCGTTACTCGCTGTCAAGCAAGGTGGGCCCATGTTCGAACCATCAGCAAAGCCTCCGTGAGAGCGCCTCGACGCACTCTGTCCCGATCTCCGGAAAAGTGGAACAACCGGGTGTCACTATCGCGCGAAGAATCCAGGGCAACCCACACCGTTCCGACCGGCTTTTCTTCCGTTCCGCCGGCGGGACCCGCAATACCCGAGATGGCAACTGAGAGATCAGTCCCGGAAACCGACCGGACCGACCGCGCCATTTCTACAACGGTCTCTTCGCTGACTGCTCCATTGAGCTTAAGCGTCGGCTCACCCACGCCTAGCACTGCCCTCTTTGCCGCATTCGCATAGGTTACGAGCGATCCCCAGAACACCTCTGAACTCCCGGCCACCGCAGTAAGGGCAGCCCCGAACATCCCACCGGTGCAGCTCTCTGCGGCTGAAATCACACATCCCCTGGAGGCCAGCTCGGCCACTACGATCTCGGCCAGCGAGGTCTCGCCGTCGGCCAATCGCTCCTCTCCAAAGGATTCTCTCAGCCGCGAAACAATTGATTGACGAGCACCTTCGTCCGAACCGGCCAGACGGAGCACGATACGAAGATATTCGGCTCTCGTGTGCCATTCCACATCGGCTGCGGCAGCCGGGGCTGAAGCCGGTTCCGTTGATGCATCACGAAGGGCGTCCTCAAGTTGGCTCTCCGGGATACCAAAACAGGTCATCACCGTTGCAGTCGATTCGCCGGAAGTCAACGAATGAACAATCCGTTTCCCGTGCGCCTCAAGCATTCCGCGGAGTTCGTGCGGCGGGCCCGGCAACGCCACAACACGGCAACTGCCCACCTCACCGATAAGCCCCGGCGCCGTTCCGCGGGCATTGATCAACGGTTGGAACAACGCCGGTCGATAGGCCTGCCCGCGGTTGGATCCGTGTAAGGTTCTGCCCAGCGTTTCCTGGATCCGCTGCCATAATTCCTCATCGAACTCCAACTGCTGCCCAACAAGAAGGCCCAGGGCATCCCGGGTACGATCGTCACTCGTGGGGCCAAGGCCCCCGGTAACCACCACGAGCTGCGAGCGGGCAACTGCCGTCGCGAGTACCCCCAGAATGGACTGGTAGTCGTCTCCCACGAGACATATCCGTTCAACCGTTATACCGTGATTGTTGAGATAGCGTGCAATGAAAGATCCATGGACATCTGCAATATCACCGGAGAGTAGTTCGTCCCCGACGCATATGATGTACGCGCTAGACACGCTGGGCTGACTCTTTCACACGGCCGACCGGAGCGGCGAACACGTCAATGTTGTCGGAATCGCGAAGCATCTCACATTTTCCTTCAAATACGACTCCGTCGGCCACGCGGAACTTCGCCGTTCGGACATTGCCGTAGATCTTGCCGGTTGCGAGGATCTCCAGTCTCCCGGTGGCTTCTATGTTGCCGTGAACCATCCCGCCGACGATGATGTCTCTCGCTCGTACATCGGCAGTGATGCTTGCACCTTCCTTGATGTACAGAAACCCGTCTGCAATGATCTTCCCTTCAAGCGTTCCGGAGATCTCCACACTCTCGGTGAACCTTAGCGTCCCTTTGAGGTTCGTGTCCGTCCCAAGCCGGGTGAGAATTCGAGGCAAATCCTTGGGTTCGTCTGATCGGGTTTGACGCGGCAATTGATCGTCCCGACTACTTCGTAGTCATCACGAAGACGCCGTCCCAGTCATCGGGCGGCGGGCTGTCGATGTAGTGCTTGCAGCGTGCGAAGTACACCTTGGACGGGCCGTCTTCCGGGTCGATTCTGAGCGCATCAACGAAGCGCTGCTTCGCCTGCTCAAACTGCAACAACTTGTAAAACTTGCGCCCCTCGGCAAACAATTCCAGGACTCTCTTCTTCTCTTCAGTGATCATGACAGCCTCGCAGTCAATTACGTCTGGGACTCCCCGATGGCATCTGCGTTCTCCCGGAGGTCCCGAAAGCGCTTCTGGTATTTCTCTTCCAAATCATCAAGCGTGATTTCACCCTCACGAAGCGCATCACCCTTTTCCTGCAGCTCAGCTACCTCGTCTTCGAGACCTTCGAGCGTAGCCTTCATCGACTCCACTTCATTCCGGACCATTCCGACAAACGCGCGAACATCGTCGGTATTGCCGACGTCAAGCCCCTCGACGTGTTTCAGCATCTGCTCAAACGGCTCCCGGAGATGGGTAGTGAAATGCAGAAGACTCTTGTTCAACGACTCAGCGAGCGCAAGTCGTCGTTCACGCTGGATCACCTGCTGGCCAAGCTCGTGATTCCGCAGAACTGCCTTGATACGCGCCAGGACTTCGGAGAAATTGAAAGGCTTCGTGATGTAGTCTTCTATTCCAAGCTCGAACCCTTCAAGCTTGTCCTTCACATCATCCATTGCAGAAAACATGATGATGGGCACATCGCGGAACTCGCTGTACGCTTCATCCTGCTTGAGAATCTTTGTGACTTCCCAGCCGGACAGCTTCGGCATGATGTTGTCCAGGACAATCAGATCGGGACTTGCAGCTCGGACCGCTTCGAGAGCCTCCTCACCGTCAGATGCTTTCTCCACCTCGAATCCGAGCTTTGTGAGCATGACCTCAAAGAAATCCAGGTTGATCTGTTCGTCGTCTACGATCAGTATCTTCGACATCCTGCCCCTCTCATCTATTCTCTCTCAGTTGATTTGCCGTGTCAACGCTTGCGAGATGCAACCAGCCGCGCCACGGCCGCAGCCACAGTACCGACAACCGCCAGTGCAATGCACACCCACGCGAGCCAATCGCCCCATGCAAGGTATAGAGTGGATTTTCCATCGTAAACCGGGGCGTCCCCAATCAGATAGCCCTCGACGAATGGTTCGTATATGGCCGTTATCCTGGCATTCGGATCAATGATGGCCGTCATCCCGCCGTTCGTGCTTCGAACGACCGTTTTTCGGGTTTCCGCCGCACGGAATACAGCCATCTGCATGTGTTGCATCGATGCAGCAACGCTCTTTGACCACAGATCATTGGTCAGATTGACGATCACATCGGCCCCGCGATTTACAAATTCTCGCGAGATGTACCCGAAGGTATCCTCGAAACAGATGGGTGTGGAAAACTTGACGCCGTCAACTTCGAAGACGGTGTACTCTTCGCCCTGTCCCCACTGATTGCTGCCGTTCTCCATCAGCATGTCGTAGATCCATGGAAGCTGTTTCTGATATGGGAAGCTCTCGGTAAACGGCACAAGATGGGTCTTTCTGTATGGCTCCGTAAACTCTCCGTCGTCGTAGACAATGACTGCGTTGTAGTCCAGGCGATCCAACCGGCCTTCATCGTTGCGGAGGAGCCTGGAACTCGCGTTCCCAATGACGTAGGGCACGGATTGGCTCGCAAGATAGGTTTCCAATCGCTGTACGATGCCATACGAGTCGGGATTACTTCGGTATCGTGTGTGATAGTCAATGGGCGGAACCACCGATGTCTCCGACCACACGATGACATCCGGATCATCGAGAGTAGCTTGTTCGCTGAGCCGCAGAGATATGTCGAGTGATCTCTTGTACGCCTCCGGCCCGCCCACCCAGGGATCGGAGTTCTGTTGGATCAGCGCCACTCGCCACTGTCGGCTTTCCGAATAGTCGACCCTGGTCACTAACCCGTAAACGATCCCGCCGGTGAGGAGTACAGCCCACACCACTGCCTCTATCCAATGCTGTCGCGCAAAGAGCTTCAGGCCCGCCCACCCTGAGCGCAAACCATTCCCAAGAAACACACTGGGGAAGACGACCAGAAGGCTTACACCCCATATTCCGGTCAGGCTGGACATACGTACCAGCGGCAGAAAGAGATACTGTGTGTATCCAATGATCCCGTACGAGTATCCGAGAAAGAACTGAGTTCGGAAATACTCATAAGAAATCCAGATTGCGAGCTGCAGAAGGTATCCATACTTCGGCAAGAGGCTGTCTGCGAGTTTCAGCAGTGGGAAAAAGACCAGGAAATAGGTGGCGTAGATCAACGGAACCGCGATAAGGGCCAGCGGATGAAATCCACTCAACCAGTAGTTGTGGAGTGCGTACGCGACGAACCCGTAAACGAATCCAAAGAAAAGGATCTCCGGCCACGTGGACCTATGCACGAGCATGAAAACCGGTACCAGTGCGACGTACGCGAGAGGAAACCATCCCCAGGTTGAGACGAAACTCGGGAAAGAGAGAGAAAAAAGAATCGCCCCGACGGCAAGCAGACCAACCTTGCTTGCCAGAGAGGAAAAAAAGCTTTGTGAACCAATTGGGCGTTGCTGTAGGGTCATCGTGGATTATCGGGCGGGACGCTACGGCTCGTCAGTGCGACTGACTCAGCCTCTCAGCGGCCACGCTGCGTCTTTCAGTTCCTTTCCGGGACGGAATACGACAACACCGTGGTTTTGTACGCGAACAGTTTCACCCGTCTTCGGGTTTCTCGCTCGCTCGCGCCCCTTTCTGGTCCGCACTTCGAATGTGCCAAAACCACGAAACTCAACCGTCCGGTCGGATGTGAGCGCTCCCTTTACTTCGGCGAAAAACAGATCGATAATCGCGTGGATGTCCTTCTTGCTGACATCGTTGCTCTGAGATATCCGCTCTACAATCTCCGCCTTGGTTAGCTTATTCCCGGCCACGACTTCTCCCCGGTCTACGCCGGCGCACTGCTGCTTGCGCTCGGGATCGACAACGCCCCTACGCCATCGCGTTCAGCTTCTTGTGCAGTCTTGACTTCGTGCGCGCGGCCGTATTCTTGTGATAAACGCCCTTACCAGCGGCGGTATCAATAAGCTTCGTTACGACCTGAAGCTGCTCGGATGCACTGTCCTTGTTCTCCGTATCCACCGCATCAACAAATTTCTTGATGCCGGATCGAACCTGACTTCTAACGGCGCGATTCGCCACCCGTCGTCTTTCACTTTGCCTGTGTCTTTTGGCTGCAGAGCCATGAGCTATCAAGGGATAGACCTCCATCCTAGTAACTGATGATAGCATCGAAAGTTATCAGATTCATACCCCGCTGTCAAGGTAGAGCAATCGGATGAAATCAACGACGTTCGAGTGGTGGGTTTCCTCAATCCACGTTGGGCACTACATTGTCACGATGGGCACGGCCATTTTCTTGCTCAGTATTTCATCCCTTTTCTTTGCTTGGGACTTCTTTCTCAAAGCAACATCTGCAATCTGCCGACCTGTTGCGCGGGCTTTCCTGGATGCACGAGTGTCACACATGGCCGCCCACCTCATGCGTCTTGCCCGCGTGTACGGTCGCCTCTCCGTGGAACTGGATGTACGTCTGACAACCGGCCTGCCCAACCCCTGCCTTGTGTGCGCAAATCATCAGAGCATGGCCGACATTGCCATCCTGATGGCGGCTTTTAAATCTCATAGTCTGCGATTCGTGGCAAAAAAGGAGCTCACCCGGGGATTCCCGGCGGTTTCGGAGGTGCTCCGAATCCAGCAGCACGCGCTCATCGATCGGCACGGCGGTTACCAAAGCACCTCAAAGGCACTGACCACTCTCGGACACCGTGCAAAGCGCGGCCTGTCACCGGTAGTCTTTGCCGAAGGTACACGATCGCGTAGCGGCGAAGTCACAGAGTTCCACACCGGCGGCGTGAGGAGCATCCTTGAGGTCACCCCTCTCCCTATTGTGGGAGTGGCTATTGACGGCGGGTATCACTTTGCATCAATGAAGAACCTTCTCAAGGATCTCAAAGGAGTCACGTACAGGATTGGCTTCGTTGGTGTGTTCGACCCGGGCACAACGAAGCACACCATCGCGAAAGCAGTGAAATCGGTGCAGGACTCAGTGACGAAACAGATTGACGAGTGGCACGGTCAGGCCACCGGACAGGGGTAGGTACGGAAACAGCATGCTCAAAGAATACCGGACATTGTTCCCATTCATGCGGCGGTACCGCTGGTCCTACATTGCCGGCTTATCCTGTCTGGCCGTAACAAGCGGGAGCCAGATCCTCATACCGCAGTTCCTGCGCAGAGCGGTTGATGCCATCAGCTGGGGCGGGTTCGAACTCCGCGTAATCGGAGTTCTCATGCTGCAACTCGTTGGCGTATCTATTGTGATCGCGCTTGGAAGGTTCGGGTGGCGATACTTCATCCACGGCGCATCCCGACGAATAGAGAGCGAGCTCAGGGCCCAACTGTTTGAGAAGTTCCTCGCGATGCAGCCGAGCTTCTACCATCGGAACCAGATTGGTGATCTGATGGCACGGTCCACCAACGACATGAACTCCATCAGAATGGCATCGGGGATGGCACTCGTAGCATTGTTCGACGGGGTGTTTCTGACCGCCGGCATTCTTGCAATTCTCTTCGTTCAGAACCCTCGAATTGCGGCGATTGTGATTCTGCCGCTTCCATTCATCACAGTACTCATTCTACTTGCGGGACGTTTCATTCGCGGACTCTTTCTCAAGGTTCAGGAAGGGTTCTCATCGCTGAGTCAGCGGGCCCATGAGATGCTCAGTGGCGTCCGGGTCATCAAGAGTTTCGTGAAGGAGCGATTCTTCCTCGAGAAGTTCGCCGATTCCAATGCCGAGTATCAGAGCCGTAACATGCGACTTGTGAGGATCTGGGGACTGCTCTTTCCGGTCGTGAATTTCCTTGCCGGGATCACCACGCTCCTGCTCCTTCGGTATGGCGGAGAAGGCGTGATCCTGGGCTCCGTGTCGCCCGGGGAGTTCGTTGCAACGCTCAGCTACCTGGAGATGCTGATTTGGCCGATGCTCGGCGCCGGTTTCACCGTGAACCTGCTCCAGAGAGGAGCGGCCTCTCTGGAGCGCATCAATGCCGTTCTGGACGAACCTCCGGAGATCGCATCGCCGCCGGACAGCATCCGGGACATGCCGTCAACCGCTATCTCAGTTCGGAATCTCTCCTTCACCTATCCTGGTGCCGCCGAGAGCGCCCTCCAGGGAGTCTCCCTGGAGGTTCCCGAAGGTTCAATCCTCGGCATCCTGGGACGAACGGGTTCGGGCAAATCAACGCTGCTGCGATTGCTCCCGAGAATGGATAATCCGCCACGCGGCACCGTATTCGTCGGCGGCGTGGATGTTCTGGACTACGACCTGGGGACGCTTCGCGAAGCCTTTGGAAGCGTCCCCCAGGACACCTACCTCTTCTCGACCAGTTTGAAGGACAATATCGGCTTCGGGCTCGACGATCCTGACGAAGCCCACATCCGGCACGTCGCGGATGTGTCTACTATCTCCCGCGATATGCAGGCCTTCCCCGACGGTTGGGAAACGGAGGTAGGTGAGCGGGGCATTACGCTCAGTGGTGGGCAGAAGCAACGCGTCGCGATCTCCCGCGCTCTCGCGAAGAAGCCGCGTATTCTCGTATTCGACGATGCCCTTTCCGCCGTTGACACGGAGACCGAGGAATTGATTCTGAATCAGCTCCTGTCCGAACGGAGCGGGACAACAAGTGTCATCGTCAGCCATCGCGTCAGCACGCTGGCGGCAGCAGACCGGATTGCCGTTCTGGATCAGGGCCGACTCATTCAATACGGCACACATGCAGAATTGCTGGCTCAGGACGGGTTCTATCGCGAGGTATCTCTCTTGCAGCAACTGTCCGAACAGAAGACCCATACTGATCCGGAGCCTCATTGATGGAAGAAGAACAGGTATTCTCCGGATACAATCCGCGAGTCATGCGTCGGCTTCTCGGCTACGCCAAGCCGTACCGTCTCCTCGCGGTTGCCGCCATCATCTCGCTTGGTATCGGAACTGCCGGAGCTCTGCTGTTGCCGATCGTCATTCAGCGCACAGTGGACGACAATCTGATTTCCCGATTCACCCGCATCCCGGCCGAGCATGTCACCGAGTTCGGTGCGGCGGAGTTTGACGGCGCCATTGTGCTCTCGGGCGCAACTTACATCCCGGACGATAAGCTGGTTGCTCTCTCCGGCGTGGACAGAGCCAAGCTCACCGAGAGTGGCGCCATTGAAGAGATAGGGTATTACGTATTCCGGTATGACAACGCTCTCACTTCTACCTTTGACGGGTCCTTTGGGAGTGTGGTGACCGATACCGCGATGGTTGACGGCCGGCAGTATGCTTCCATTGACGCAGCCAGATTCGGCGAGCTCTCCGAAGAGCAGCGCCGCCTGATTCGCAGCGATGATCTCACCGAGTTACGGCGCAAGACTCTCAGCTTCTTCGTGCTTCTCGCCTGCGTACTTGCCTTCACATTCGCACAGATCTACTTCATGGCCCTTGTCGGCCAGGGCGTGATGAAAGACATGCGCATGGAACTCTTCAACCATACGATACGCCAACGACTCGGCTACCTTTCCCGTCATCCGGTCGGCAAGCTTGTGACACGAGTAACGAACGACGTGGAAACCGTCAACCAGTTCTTCACCGAAGTGTTCATCAACCTGCTCAGAAACCTGGCGCTCATGGTAGGCGCCGTTGCCACTATCATGCTGCTCAACTGGAGACTCGGTCTCGTTACCCTTGCGACGCTGCCCCCGGTGCTCATTCTGACAGTCTTCTTTCGAGATCGCGCACGCGAGGTATATCGCAGAGTTCGTATGTCGGTTTCGCGAGTGAATGCCTTCCTCTCCGAGCATCTCTCCGGAATGTCAATCGTTCAGCTGTTTGTGCGGGAACGGAAGGTCAGAGATGAATTTGCCGAACAGAACGGCGAACTCCTGCGGGCGAATCTCGGTGAGATGTACGTGTTCGCTACCTTCCGCCCCATCATTGATCTTCTCAGCTCCATATCCATCGCCGTCGTGATCTACTTCGGCGCCGGTTTCCTCCTGTCGGGCGTCGTGTCCCTCGGGGTATTGATTGCGTTCATCAACCTGACCCGCCGTTTCTATCAGCCGGTCATGGCCATTTCCGAGCAATTTACCGTTCTGCAGAGTGCTCTTGCCGGAAGCGAACGTGTCTTCGAGATGCTTGATGAGGTGGATCGGATTCCCGACGAGGGCAAATGGGCGCCGCCGGCTCCGGTCACGGGGAGTGTCGAGTTTGATCATGTCTGGTTTGGGTACAAGCAAGGCCAACCGGTCATTCGGGATCTGTCGTTCCGTATCAATCCGGGAGAGACCGTTGCCGTTGTCGGTTACACCGGCGCCGGAAAGACCACGATTGCCAATCTTCTCACCCGGATGTGGGACATTCAGAAAGGCAGGATCCTCCTGGATGGTGTGGACATCAGGGAGTACCCACTGGACACCCTGCGAACGGTCATCCAACCGATTCAACAGGATGTGTTTCTGTTCAACGATACGGTTGGGTCCAATATTGCGCTTGGGCGAGATCTCTCGAAGGATGAGTTGCACCGGATTTCATCACTGGTGCAGGCGGGTTTTATTGAGCGCCTCCCGGATAGCTTTGAAACGGCTCTGACCGAAGGAGCAACGAATATCTCAACCGGCGAGCGGCAACTCCTGTCGTTCGCCCGCATACTCGCACACGACCCGCGGATCATCATCATGGACGAAGCCACGGCGAGCATCGACACTGAGACGGAACAGTTGATCCAGATGGCTGTAGGCACGATCATGGAGGGCAGGACGTCCTTGGTAATCGCGCACCGACTGTCCACTATCAAGCATGCAGACAGGATACTTGTGCTGGCGCAGGGCGAACTCGTCGAACAGGGCACCCATGACACCCTTATCGCCGAACAGGGCATCTACTACAATCTCTACAAGCTGCAGTATCAGGAAAGCACGTTTACGTAGGTTCTTCGCTGACCATCCAGCGCTGACTCTTCTCGTCCTGATAGAAACGATCTATCGCCAACTCCATCACGCGCCCATCACCTTCTACCCGGACTTTGTGTGTGAGCACGTTGACCTCGGTGATTCTGAACAAGGTCTCCTCAAACTTCACCCGGGAGCCCTCACGAGGGAGTCCTCGTTTTGCCTCACGATAGAAATCGTACTCGTACTCCAGACAACACAGCAGCCGTCCACAAGGCCCTGAGATCTTCATTGAGTTCAACGAGAGGTTCTGCACCTTGGCCATCTTGATGGAAACCGGTTTGAGTTTGTCGGTGATCCCGTGGCAGCAGAGAACTCGTCCGCACACGCCAAGCCCACCAACAAGTCGGGACTCATCGCGCACGCCAATCTGTCTCAATTCAATGCGGAGGTGGAATTTCGCAACCAGATCCTTGACCAGACCACGAAAGTCCACACGGGAATCTGCCGTGAAGAAGAACACCAATCGAGGTTCGTCCAGGATGTAGTGTGCGCTCACAAGTTGCATTGGCAACCGTTGCTCTGCAATCATCGCCCGGCACGTTTTCGCTGCTTCCTTGGCCTTCTCCTCATTATGCTCGTATCGATCCAAATCCTCTTGGACGGCCTTGCGGTGCACGGAAGTTGTGTCAGCCCAACGACCACGGTTCTCCGGGGCCACCGTTCCGAGGATGCGGGCCAGATCCCGGCCGTACTTCGTAGCAATGACGACGTAGTCGCCACACGAGAGTTCCATGCCGTCGGGCACGCGCGCCAATTGCGTCTCGCCGCAATGAACCGTTCGCGCGAGCGCAATCTCATCGGCGCCGCCTGTAATAGTGCATGGAACATGAGTACGTGAGGCCGGCAGTGACATGTTGTTCTCCTTTTCATGAGTTACCTTTTAAGGTCTACTATCAGCCCATTTATCTCATCGATCTTCGCCAACAATTCTATCTGGTTGCGCTGATTGGAGATCATCGCGGCAGCCAATCGCTCGAGCTTGTCATCAATGATGCGTATCAGTGCATAGCGCTTTCGCTTCAGCACGTCTGCTCCCGATTGCTGCTGTTCCACTTCTATTCCGCGCTTCACGACCACGGAAAGAAATTGCCTCACTGCGTCCTTGTATTTCCGCAGCGACTCCGGATCCGTGTGACGCTTCAGATTGTCCCCGGCTTCAAAGACCGAATCAAGAAGCTCGGCCGCCTCTGCGTCGCTTTCCTCCGGAGTCCGGTCAATCGATTCAACTTCCGATGATTCCGTGACCTCGCCAAGTTCAGAAAAGAACGATCGCCGTTTGCCCGTTTTCCTCAGGCGTTTTCCCGCCTTGGAATCGTTCTGAACGTCGCGACGATAGCTGAAAAATCCATCTCCACTTATCCGTTCCATGGCTCCGCATCTCGTTTTGGCCCTGCTCCCGCGCCCGCAAGCGTCGGCTCCATTCTCTCGGGCTCCACTGTATCAGCCGTCACGGCGCGCTCCGCCGATCCACGCGCAGCGGCGCTATGTTCCCGCCGCCGCACGGTTTCCAGCAAAAGAGACTTCTTCCGTTTTCCCCTCTCGGCGCTCGTCACGAGGGTTTCGGCGGAACCGGTGATTCGACACCGACCGGAAAACAGAACACCCTCCTCCACAATCAGCCGAGGAGCAGCAACACTGCCGAGAACCACGCAGGAAGAGAGTAGCACTACTTTCTCGTAGGCGAGGATCTCGCCCCGAAAGAGACCGCCGATTACCACTGTTCCGGCCTCAATCGCGCAGTCCGCGCGGCCGGACTTCCCGACGATCACCCGTCCGTCCGTCCGTATTGAACCGGAAAAATCTCCGTCAATCCGCAGCAGCCCGCGAAGCTCCACATGGCCGCGAAAGAACGTGCCGGGACCGACAATTGAGTTGATGAATGCTTCTTCGTTGGTTCCGCGTGTTGCCATCTAGTAACGCGCTCGAGTACGCCGATTGAAATCGGGTTTCGAGAGCTTCAGGAAGTATGCCGGATCAATGTTCTCGGTACCGATCCACATCTGAAAATCCAGGTGGGTGCCGGTTGAAATACCGGTGTTTCCCATGGTCCCAAGCCGCTGGCCCTGGATGACCTCCTGGCCTTCTACCACGTCAATTCTATCCAGATGTCCGTACTTGGTTCGGAACCCGTAATTGTGGTCAATCTCCACAAACCCGCCGTAGCCGATAGCGTCGCGCCCGGTCTTGGTAACCTTTCCGTTAGCCGCGGCAACAATGGGAGTGCCTGGAATGTGGGCGATGTCAATGCCCTTGTGCATGTACCAGATCCCCTGGATCGGGTGGATGTTGGGCCCGAACTCCATGGTCACCCAACCGTAGCCGTTGATCACCGGCCAGAAGTTGGGGATATCACTGAGCAGCTGCCGGTTCAGTTCAAGAACGTCTGAGATCTCGGTGAGCGGACTGATTGATGAATTGAGCGAGGCCACAACCCGTTGGAGATCCAGCATCTCACGAAGCTCACCGTCCCGAACTTCCTCGAGATCCAACATGGTCGCAAGATCGCCACCGGAAACCGGAAGGTCACTCCCCGCCGCTGCACTGATGTCCAGGCGTTGCAACGTACTCTGAAGTGCGTCGTCAAAGACATCGTACACCTGCAGAAACTCGTTCACCTCCAGGCGGACCTGCTCCAGACTCGCCTCCGCCTCCTGAAGCCGAGTACCTGTTTCGTCTACGAGCCGTTCCGAGCCGGAAAAGACCGTGGCCAGATAGAAAAATCCGCTCACGACAACTACGACGATCACCGCAACGAATATCAATGCAAAGGTATTGAGTTGGAGATTGAGAACCCGCTTCTCCGAGTGTGGGATGAACATGATCGTAAAGCGTTGTCTTCCCGACCGGAGAATATTCCTCAGAAATCGACCGACTGCTCTCCAAGCTGATTGAATGCGACCGGACAGAGACACCTGTCGTCTGCCCTGCGCGTCGGTCCTGGGATCAAGACTCACCAGAAACTCCTACCCGAGTGTAC
>DAOWMR010000241.1 GCA_030642995.1 Spirochaetales bacterium | reverse complement strand
GGTTGATATAGTCGCAGATGCCGCAGCATCGGATCGGGTCCTGCTGGTCTTCTCCGCAATGAAGGGAATCACCGACCAGTTGCTGTTCGTCGCCAACGAGGCTGTGACGGGAAGCGCCGCGGTAGGGAAGCAATGCGCTGAAATCAGGAACCGACATCTGGAAGTTGTCCGGGAGCTGATCTCAGATGGAGCATCGACGACGGTCGCTGTTGATGCTCTGTGTGACGAGCTTGCGGAGTTACTGCACGGCGTATCCCTCGTTCGGGAGTGTTCGCCACGGACCCGGGATCTGATTGTCAGTCATGGAGAGCGGCTGAACTGCATCATCCTCACCGCCGCGTTGGCCGATGCAGGGCTGAATGCCCGGATGGTTGACGGAAGATCCATTATCAGGACCGACTCCACTCACGGCAGCGCCGCCGTGGACTTCAAATACACCCACAAGCTGATACGAGACGAGTTTTCACACGACACCCCCATCGCGGGCGACATCCCCATCATTACCGGGTTCATTGCGTCCGACGCGCACGGTGTCACCACCACGCTCGGACGGAATGGGAGCGACTACACGGCCTCTCTCGTGGGGGCGGCGATGGACGCCGACGCCATTGAGATCTGGACCGATGTTGACGGCGTCTACAGTGCGGATCCCCGCTCTGTTGACTCCGCGACGGTGCTTGATGCGGTGAGCTATCGGGAGGCCATGGAGCTCTCTTACTTCGGCGCCGAGGTGATTCATCCATTTACGATGTTGCCGGCCGTAGAGAAGGGCATCCCGCTTCTCATCAAGAACACCATGAATCCGTCCGCGCCCGGCACGGTCATCGCCGAACATACCTCCGCTCAGGCGGGCTTGATCACCGGTATTGCCTCAATTGAATCGGTGGCGCTGGTCAATATTGAGGGGGGCGGCATGGTTGGCTTGCCCGGGATAGCGGGGCGGGTCTTCGGGGCCCTCGCCGAGGCACGAGTCAACATCATCATGATTTCGCAAGCATCGAGTGAGCACAGCATCTGTTTCATCGTGCGAGACCCGCAGGCAGACCCCGCGGTATCCGCACTGGAACGGGAGTTGGAGCTGGAGCTTCATCAGAAGAAGATTGAGCGAGTCCAGGTGGAACGGGATCTGGAGATCGTCGCGGTCATCGGCGAGAACATGCGCGGCCGCCCCGGGATCTCGGGACGATTGTTCAGCTCACTCGGAGATGCGGGGATCAATGTGCTTGCCATTGCCCAGGGCTCAACGGAGATGAACATCTCGTTTGTCGTCCATCGCAGTGACCGCAAGAACACACTCAACGCCGTTCATCGCGCGTTTTTCCCGGGGGAAACACAATGAGGTTTGCGAGTACGAGAAACCCGTCCCTTCAGGTAGACTTCCGGGAGGCTGTGCTCACCGGGCTCGCTCCGGATGGTGGACTGTATCATCCGATTGAGCAGCCGGATCTGCGCTCGCTCTTCCTCGGTCTGAATCCCGAGGCTCCCTTTGTGGACACCGCCGCCGTGGTCATTGAACGGCTGTTCGGTGACTCCTTCGGTGCAGACACCGATAGTGTTGTCCGGCGGGCATTTCCGTTTTCCCCGGCATTGGTGCCGCTGGGCGACCAGATCGACATCCTCGAACTCTTCCACGGGCCATCCTGTGCGTTCAAGGACTTCGGCGCATCTTTCCTGGCGTCGGCAATGGAGGCCTTTCTCGCCGGCACCGGGGACCGAGCCGTGATCCTGACGGCGACATCGGGGGACACCGGAAGCGCCGTTGCGCAGGCTTTCCACAATCGACCCAACATAGAAGTGGTCCTTCTCTATCCATCAGGGAGGGTCAGTCGACTTCAGGAACAGCAACTCACCACGGTGGGCGACAACGTAACTGCGCTGGAAGTCGCGGGTTCATTTGACGATTGCCAGCGGTTGGTGAAGGAGGCCTTCGTAGACTCCGAGCTCCGGTCGTCGGTCCGCCTCACCTCCGCGAACTCCATCAATCTTGGTCGACTCCTGCCCCAGGCGCTCTACTACATCTACGCCTTCGCGCTTCTTCGGGCGAGAATGATCAGCGAGTTCTACTTTTGCGTGCCGAGCGGCAATTTCGGAAATCTCACCGCCGGGATCCTCGCGTGGAGCTGGGGCTTGCCGGTGTCGGGATTCATCGCGGCCACCAATGTCAACGACGTCGTGCCCGACTACCTCCGAACCGGCACCTACTCACCGAGGGCCTCCATCCAAACCGTGGCCAATGCGATGGATGTCGGTGACCCCAGCAACTTCGAGCGGATGCTCGCCATCTTCGACGCTGACCACGCCGCGCTGTCCACGCTCGTCAGTGGAGTTGTCGCGACCGACGACCAGATCCGCGCGACGATGCGCCAGGTCTACGAGGACAAGGGCTTGTTTATCGATCCTCACACGGCAGCAGGCGTCTTTGGTGCACAATCCTTCCTTGCCGAAGAAGGAGCGGGCGATGCAACGATTGTGACGCTGGCCACCGCTCACCCCGCCAAGTTCGTGGAAGTTGTGGAGGAAGCGTGCGGTGCGACACCGCCACTGCCCGAAGCTCTCGCGGCAGCCCTCCAACGGCAGAAGCACAGCGTACCGATCGCCGCGGAGAGCACAGCCTTCAAGCAGTACCTCCTGAAGCACTATGGTTCTCACGATTGACGCCGGCTATTGACTATCCGCCGGCAACACTCTACGTTCAAATAGATGAATAGACGTTCATTTAATCGAATGCGGGACAGAATCGTGCTCGTCACCGGAGCATCGAGCGGCATCGGCGAGGCCGTCTGTCGGGAAGCTGCACGGCGCGGTGCGCGTGTCGTCATGGTGGCTCGTCGAACAGCTGAGCTCGCGCGCATTAGTGGGGAGATTCGCCGTAGTGGTGGGACGGCGGACTGGATCGGCGCGGACCTGACGGACGAAGATGATGTCCGCCGATTGCTCGATGAGCTACACCGCCGACACGGGCACATCGACATACTGGTGAGTAACGCGGGAAGCGGCTGGTACGGGCCGGTGTGGGAGATGTCGTGGGACTCAGCTCAATCTTTGATCGAGTTGAACATTGTCGCGACTGCTCGTCTTGCGCTGGCCCTGTTGCCGGAAATGGTTGCTGCACGGCGTGGCCATTTGATCGTCATTGGATCGATTGCCGGGAGCTTACCGGCGCAAGGGATTGCGATCTATGCGGCCACAAAGGCCTTCCTCGAAAGCTACTGCCGATCGGTGTATCGTGAAACGCGGAGAACTGGAGTCGCCGTGAGCCTGGTCAAGCCGGGTGCTGTGGTAACTCCGTTCTTCGATGCCGCGCGGAGAGATGGCGGGCGTCGTATTCCTTTTTCCGGCCGAGGCCTCTCGGCCCAACATGTGGCGCGCAGAGTCGTTGGACTCATGGGATGGCCGCGCCGACAGATCTACATTCCGTTCTACCTTCGATTGGTCCCGCTCGTGGAGATGCTCTTCGGATGGGTGCTCGACCGTCTCGGGCCAATTGCGTTACATAGAAAGAAGTCGGTGCCGGACATTCATCCTACTCATCTACTCGGGCGCCGCCGGCTGATGACTCATTACCACGACATCTAGTCTACATACATCCTCACCAGCTTCTTGCCCTCAGTGGTACGGTAAGGGTTTCTGCTGTTCTTCAGGTAGGAGCGGTAGATCTTGCATGCGCGGTAGTACGAGGTTGGGCCACGATAGGTCGATTCCAGATCACAGCGGTAGAGCTCGAGCAGGACTGGAAAGAGTGGGTCGGCCATGAGCCGCTCGGTTCTGAAGGTCGGCAGAAGATGGAGTGCTCCAGGAAACATATGCTTGTGGATGAGCCAGCGGACATCCTCCACAGTCGATTCTCCGTACTCCAGTCGTCGGAGGAACCTCGACGCGAGCGTTGCACCAATCTCGGCGTGCCCGTCGAATTTGCGTCCAGCTGCCGGAGTTGCCTGCGGCTTCCCGGAATCGTGGAGGAGCAGGGCGAGGGTGAGCACCAGATCGCGTGAACGTCGATACCTGAATGCCTCGAGTGAATGCGTCCACACATCCCCCTCCGGGTGGTGTTCCTTGGACTGCTGTGTGCCGTATATGCCGGCCAGCTCCGGCCAGTAAGCATCAATAAACCCATATTCTCGCAGGAGGTTCAGGCCCTTCCACGGTGATGCTCCGGTGAGGATCCCTGAGAGGAGTGTTCGCTGCGTTTCAGGTGACAGCTCCAGGTATCGTGGCACCGGCTCCAGGCTTCCGGCCGGAACGGAATGCGGGTAGCGGGACACGACAACGGCCGCATCCATCAGGCGCCGAATGGGATCGTAGGGAGCCTCGGTTGCCTCCAGGAGATCGCTCCTGAGCGACCGATAGTCGTCGTATGGATCCAGATACCGGTCCTTGACCGGATCGTAGAGGAAGTTCTGGAGACGAAACGGTTGCTTGCGTGGTTTGTGCTCGTCCTCCAGGCAACCAAAGTAGACACGGGTGGAACCATCCCAGATTGCCGCATCGGCGAAAGGGACGCCGGGGAACTCCAGGTTGGGGATCCACTTCGCCAATGTCACCAGATCACCTTCCACGGCGATGTGTGCGACGGGTTGTTCGGTTTGACGGAAGTATCTATCGAGAGCGGAAAAGGACGAGTAATACCAGGGAACTGCGCTCCGAAGATCAACAAGAGCGTCCATTTCGCTCCTAACATAGCGGTGAGGCGGGGCGCTGTCCACTGGATCGCCATTTCCGCTACACTGCCGGCAAACGAGCATCAGCCCCAATCCGCGTGGAGGATTCACCATGAGCGAGCCGGTCGTAGCGGTAATCGACGTTGGGAAGACGAACAAGAAGATTCACATCTACAATCGAGAACTGACGCTCATTGACAGCAGCAGCACATCGTTCGGGCCGCTCATCCAGGATGGGATTTCCTTTGAGATAACCGATGCGCTTATCGAGTGGTTGCTGGACAATCTCAGCCGACTGGGCTCGCGCCACAATATCCGCGTGATTGCCATTTCCACCCACGGCGCGACCTTTGCGTGCATCGACGAAGCCGGGGAGCTCACCGTTCCGGTGGTGGATTACACCTATGAGCCGGGCGAGGAGTTCCACGAGGAGTTCTATCGCGTCGCGGGAGACAAGCACGAGCTTCAGCGG
>DAOWMR010000224.1 GCA_030642995.1 Spirochaetales bacterium | reverse complement strand
GTCAGTTTCAACCCGAGCCACGGTCACGGCAAGGGTGGTCGCGTCGGTTCCGTTCTTGGTGAATACGGCCCAATCCATACCTCTGATTCGACCGACGACTTTCTCGGCAAGCTCCACCATGACCGGTGATGGTGAGGTGAGGAGATCTCCCTTGGTCATCCGGTCGAAGCCGGCTCTGAGGACCGGTTCGTAGCCGTAGCCGAGAATCTGTGATCCGTATCCGCACATGTAATCGATGAACTCGTTGCCGTCCACGTCGTAGAGCCGGCACCCTTCACCTCGATCAAAGTAGTAGGGATATGATCCCGGCACGACAAAGCTCGGGCTCTTGGACCCGTAGATGCCGCCGGGGATGACGGCCTCAGCACGGCGAAACCATTCAACCGATTTCTGGAAGCGGGGATCGGGCTCTCCCGGTGCGCGCAAACGACTCATGATTGACCCCCCATATAGGACGCAACCCGATCAAGGACCGGGAAGAGATTCTGAATCATCGGGAGACGACCGTACAGGCGCACGCGGCGCTCCGCCAGCGATAATGCTGCTGAAATCTTGCCGGTCAGCAGGGCCTCCGCGGATTCCCGGTCGACAAAGACCAACTCGGCATTTGGCTCAGTGTCGGGCGCGCCGGCGCCTGATGAGATGCCGGCGGCTCCCTTTCGGAACCATCCCTGGATCTCAGGCTCGTTCTCCACGGACACGCCGATGGTTCCGGCGGGGATGCGAGCGACGCGGGCCGCCACATAGGCGTCGTGAACGGCGACCTCTTCGAGGGCGAAGAGGGTGCCCATCAGAAGGAGCCGGACACCGTGAGCGGGGTTCTGGAATGCAGCCTGGACAGCGCCACTCAGTGCGCGAAAGGCGCTCACCGCGCCGAGGAAACGCGGGCTGGAGGGGACGGGAACGACCGGAGCCTTCCCGCCGGACAGCAGGGTCGCCATGTGAGCGGGGCGCGGGAACCAGAGCGAGACCGTTGGGAAAAACCGTCGGGTGGCACTGAAGGTGGCGGTGCCGTTGTTCACGCTGATGCTACACTTAGGGCCGCCCGGTGTCAGAAGCTGGATCGTGGCGCGTTTGGCGTATGCCTCACGGATGAGGTCCGGAGGGAGCTCGGCGATGAGGCGGAGCGTCGCATGCGCGCGGACGTAGGCGTGAACTACAGGATCGGGTTTTGCCGGCATGGATCCCTCACAGTTTGTCTATCAACATGCTGCACTTCCCCGACGGGATCGGCAGGGTCTTCTTCTTCCTGCCGAGCACATTAATGGTGAAGTAGTAGAGTTTTTCCGATTCAAGTCGGATCTCCCAGCCGCGACCGCTCTTGTTACTCAGTATTGTGATCAGGTTTCGTTTGAGTGACAGATTCTCGATGCCCATGATCTCCAGCGTCGGAACGATCCAGTCGACGGTTTTTCTGGGAAGGCTCACGTAGAGACCAATGATGTTCTCAATCATCAGGGCAACCGTGGATAATGCCGTGTAGGTGATGAACAACGGCCGGGGGAAATCCTTCTTTCCAGGCCACTGTGCCGGTCCGTCCTTGCGGGGAAGGTATGCCTCCCAAACGGTTCCGTGCTCCTTACCCTCCGGATGGAGGGTGTCCAGCATGTAGTAGAGGTGCCGGATGGAGCATTCCCGCGCAAGCTCGTACTTCCCGTGCTTCTCCAGACCCTTGATCACCATGAAGGTGAATGGCGGATAGACCGATCCGCGGAATCCCGTTCCGCGTTCGGAGAACGCCGGTTCATCAGCCGCGAGCGTGGGAAAGGGATTCTCGGTACCGAACGTGGCAGGATTACTCAGATGCGCAATGAGCTGCTCGGAGCGTGGCTCATTGGGCAGCTCCGCCAGCAGCGGCCAGAAACTGGCGATGGTCTTCACCTTGACTTGCTCACCGTTCTTATCCAGATCGTAGTAGATACCGTCGTCACCATTCCACATCAGGCTATTGATCCTGGACTTCAGCGAGAAGTAGTGACGCTTGAACCGGAAACTGATCTCTTTGTCGTTGAGGATGTCCCCGAGTTCCGCCATGTACAGTGCGTTGATGGCCTGCTGGGTGTTGAAATCGATTGGATAGACCGTCCCTTTGCGGGGGGCGTTCTGCATCATGGTGGCCGCTAGGGGAACGGCATACAATCCGGTCTCGTCCTTGAACGTGTCTTCCAGCCACTGATAGTACCGCTCGAGAATGGGGACTACGTCACGAATCCGTTTCTTGTTTCCAATTTTGTGGTAGATGTTGTGTTCGGCCCATGCAAAGAGCGGCGGCTGCACACCTTCCGGATTGTCCTTGATGGGGACCGGCTTTCCGTCCTTGATGCTGTATTCCCCACGGATCGCCCCGTTCTCTTCCTGCTTCCCGTAGAAATTGTCCAATTGGGCTGTGACCGGGAAGATGCGGTTGCTGTACACCAGGAAAAAGGTGGAGAAGATCGATTCAAACTGAACAATGCTGTCGGTATCCGGCGTATTGAAAAAACGGCTGCTCAGCTTGCTCTTGGCAGTCCCTTTGCGCCAGAAGTCGTTGGACCACGCCCAGGTCTGATCGTATATGTCCACGAAGTCCTGATCATAGAAGTGAATCTTGGGGAATACTCGTTTGTTGGAAGCTGAACTTTGCGCCGGCTCTTCCTTGTAAGTATCCAAATTATTCGCTCTTTACTTGCCGGCTCAAACCGATGTAGTGTGCACAGATCTGCGTTTGGGGTTCACCTTCAAAGTCATGTGAACATACATTCAACCTCGGCGCTTGTCAAATTGAGGACTCGCCCTCCAGGGGCGCGTCTCCATTACCGGTAGGTACAACCGATGGCACATATACTGGTAGTTGATGATGATCCCGCCATACGCAGCAACACCGCCCGGCTCCTTGCCGACAAGGGCCACACGGTTGTGGAGGCAGAGAGCGGAGACCAGGCTCTGAGCTACGTGGACGAGAGTCCGGTTGATCTCGTCATCATGGATATCGTGATGCCCAACAAGGGAGGGGTGGAAGCGATCATGGAGATACACGCGCTCCATCCGCGGATCCCGGCCATCATCATGTCCGGCAAAGTGCCGCTTGGGACTGCTGCCGTGGACAATCTCATGAAACGTTACGGCTCCAGGGCCGTTCTCTCTAAACCCTTCACGGCAGACGAGTTATTCGTTGCCGTAGAAAAAGCGTTGGCCGCCTCATCTTGACACGAGGCCGGTGGCCGGGCATATTCCCCTACCATGGACCGGGATGAACTCGAGCTGACCGCTGAACTTGCTCTCATTGATCTTGATGACTCCCGTCTGAAGGCATTTGAGAACAGTGTTGGCGAGTTGCTCGATCACTTCGCCGTCATGGGTTCGTTTGATGTGACCGGTCTCTCGCCGACCACCCATGCGCTGCAGGAAGAAAATCGACTTCGACACGACAGCGCAGGAACCGACCCGGAACTCCCGGACCTGATCCTTGAACAGGCTTCGGATCTGGAAGATCGATTCATTTCCATCCCGAACGTTCTGTAGGCACTCGACATGTCATCTTCAACCGACTGGAAACGTGCATTCTCCGATTATCCCGGGCCCTATGAGCGTCTGGTGCGTGCAGCGGACACCGAGATCGGCGCGTTCCTGGACTTTGATCCGTCGCGTCGAACGAACGCCGCTCCCGGCTCGGTATCCGGGGGCGATGATCCGCTCGCAGACCTCCCGTTTGCCGTTAAGGACAACATCGCCGTTCGTGATTTCCAGCTCTCCTGCGGGAGCAAAATTCTCGGTGACCACGTAGCGCCCTACGACGCAACGGTCATCAGTCGATTGACCGCAGCAGGGATGGTGCCGGTAGGGAAGACGAACCTTGATGAGTTTGGCATGGGTTCGTCCACCGATAATTCAGCGCTTGGCCAGACTCACAATCCGTGGGACCTCACCCGGGTTCCCGGAGGGTCATCGGGTGGTTCTGCGGCCGCCGTCGCCGCCGGCCTCGTACCCATTGCGCTCGGCTCGGACACCGGAGGCTCAGTGCGGCAACCGGCCGCCTTCTGCGGCGTGTACGGCCTCAAACCGACGTACGGAATGCTCTCACGGTACGGACTGGTCGCGTACGCCTCCTCGCTCGAGACCATTGGGATTATTGGTGCTGATCCGGCGACGATCGAAGAGACGCTTCACAGTGCGGCCGGCATGGACGAGCGGGACCAGACCTCCATCGCATCCCCCCGCGGCGTCCGCGTACACAGTGCCGGCACCAGCGAGACGAGTTTGCCCGCGAGGGCGGCATTCCTCGCGGGAGACCTGGACCTGGATGAACCAACCCGTGCCGGCTACCAGCGTTTTCGCTCAGCGGTGGAAGAGCTCGGTGTGGCCACCGAAGAGGTTGAGCTGTCGACGACGGAGGTTGCCGTCTCCGCCTACTACACCATTGCCACCGCGGAAGCCAGTGCCAATCTTGCCCGGTTCAACGGTGTGCGCTACGGCAACCGGCCCATCTATGCCGAGAACCCCGAGGAGCTCGTTCGCAGGACTCGTTCCGAGGGCTTCGGTCCCGAAGTTCTGATGCGCATCCTGCTCGGAACCTACGTGTTACGAAGCGGCTTTCAGGAACAGTACTACCAGCGTGCCCAGAAAATCCGGACCGCCGTCCGAAATGAGCTCGATGCACTGTTTGAACATTATGAGCTTCTCATCCTTCCGGTGTTCCCGACAGTGGCGTTTCCGCACGGAGACGCGGGGCTCTCTCCGTTCCAGCAGAAGCTGGCCGACCGATTCACGACTCTTGCCAATCTCGCCGCACTTCCGGCCCTCTCCATTCCGGCCGGGGTCTATGGCGGGCTTCCCGTGGGAATCCAGGCAATGGGCCCGGCGCGATCAGAACTTCAGCTTCTGGAGTTTGCCCGGCGGCTGGCGACGAAACTCCCCGTTGAGCACCCGCCGGAGTATCAGGAATCGATCTGTGATCGGATTCTGGCCGGAGAGGGGGCGTAGCCGTGTACCAGTCCTACATCGGCCTTGAAATCCACATCCAGCTTCTTACTGAAACCAAGGTGTTTTGCTCTTGCCGGTCCAATTTCGGTGACGAGCCGAACAGCAATATCTGTCCGATCTGCATGGGATATCCCGGGGCGCTTCCCGCCCTCAACGAGAACGCGATGAAGCTCAGCTACATCGTCGCCCGGGCTCTCGGCTGCACACTATCTCCGGAATGCTATTTTGAGCGAAAGAACTACTTCTATCCCGATCTTCCAAAGAACTACCAGATCTCTCAATTCGCGGCGCCGCTGGGCACCGAGGGACACCTGGACCTGGAGTTCCGCGGACGCAAGCGGCGTGTTCGAATTCACGAATGTCATCTGGAAGAAGACGCTGGGAAGATGATCCACGCCGGTGATCAATCGCTCCTGGATTTCAACAGAACGGGTACGCCGCTTCTGGAGATCGTGACCGAACCGGACCTGGAGTTCGGCGAAGAGGCTGAGTATCTGCTCC
>DAOWMR010000200.1 GCA_030642995.1 Spirochaetales bacterium | reverse complement strand
GTTCGGCCTACGCCGTTCTCTCCCCCGATCCGGTTCAACGTGGAGAGGAGGTCCAGCGGTTTTAGTCGCTCCCCGTTGACTGCCACCGGCGTGCCTCGCTCGAAATCAATGACGACCTCGGTTTCCTTGTCGGGTGCGTTCTGAGGCGATTGAGTCAGGCGGTACATGTCGGCTTGAGGAGAGGTCCAGGTATTCTCCAACTCGCCGCCTTCATGGCTCATGTGCCAGAGGTTCCAGTCGCGGGAATAGATGTTCTTTTCCGACACGCCTTTGAGCGGGATGTTCTTCTTCCGAGCGTATTCAATTGCCTGTTCACGACTGTTGATATCCCACACGCGCCACGGCGCAATGACCTTGAGGTGAGGCGCGAGTGCCTTGTAGGTGAGTTCAAACCGGACTTGATCGTTTCCCTTGCCGGTACACCCGTGGGCCACCGCATCTGCGCCCTCCAGGAGGGCCACCTCAACCTGGTGTTTGGCTTGCAGCGGGCGGGCAATGGAGGTTCCCAGGAGGTATTTTCCCTCGTAGATCGCCCCGGCCCGAAGCATGGGGAAGAGGTAGTCGGTGACGAACTCCTCCCGGATGTCCCGCACGTAGAGCTTGCTGGCGCCGGCTGAGAGGGCCCGTTCCTCCATTTCCTCGAAGTTCTCATCCTGGCCGACGTTCGTGCACACGCCGACCACTTCGGTGCCCGGATAGTTCTCCTTCAGCCAGGGAATGATGATTGACGTATCCAGCCCGCCTGAATAGGCGAGCACGATCTTCTTTATCTGGTCCATATGTTCTCCTTCATCTTGTTCAGAGCTTTCTGCTGTTATCCAATGTCACAGCCCGAGGGCGTGTCGGAGTGCTGCCACTCCGAGTATGAGTTCCTTCTCTCCAATGACGAGCGGCGGCGCCAGACGGACAACGTCGCTGCTCGACCGCAGCAACAACACCCCCTGGTCCCGACAGCTATCCATGATCTCCGGTATGCGAGCCGACGTATCCGCCGCCTCAACGACGATTCCCTGGAGCAAACCGGTTCCCCGGCGTCCTGAGATCTCGTCACTGTCCGTAACGATGCCGTCAAGGAGCATCGTCAGCTGTTTCCCTCTCTCTGCGATCCGAGCCAGAAAACGCGGATCGGCAATGGTATTCACCACATGATTCGCCACCGAGCAGGTCACCGGGCCACCGCCGAAGGTGGTTCCGTGATCGCCCGGTTTGAGAAGATCGTTGATCTTCGCAGGTATGATGGTCGCCGAGAGTGGGAGACCCCCGGCAAGCGGTTTGGAGAGAGTCAGAATATCGGGTTTCAAGCCGACCAGTTCGCCGGCAAAAAGCGGACCCGTTCGCCCGAGGCCTGTCTGGATCTCATCGGCGATGAGGATCACGTCGTGCTCTCGACAGAGTCGGTTGAGGGTGGCTGCAAACTCGGTACTCATGACGCGCAAGCCGCCCTCACCTTGCACCACCTCAACAATAACCGCCGCAAACTCGTTGTTCAGGGTAGATTCCAGCTCCCGAACATCGTTGAATTCGGAAACGGCCATCCCCGGGACAAGCGGCTCGAACGGTTCGGAATACTTCTTGTTGGGGGTGGCGGAGAGTGCGCCCATGGTTCTGCCGTGGAACGCATTGCTGAGCGAGAGAATCTTGTGATGCCCCGGACCGCGGGTCCGCCGGGCGTATAGCCGGGCGTATTTCAGCGCTGCCTCGTTTGCCTCGCTCCCGCTGTTCCCGAACTGGACGGCGGCGAATGGGCCCATCCGCTGACCGAGGAGTGAGAGAAGACAGGATGCCAAATCGATTGCAGGACGTGTGGCGTAGAGATTGGACACGTGGATCAACCGGCGCATCTGGCGCGAAGCGATGCGCGCAAGGTCCCGTCGGCCGTATCCGAGCGCGTTTACGGCAATGCCGGCGCCAAGGTCCAGATATCGATTACCTTCCGTGTCCCAGACGTGAACACCCTTGCCCCGCTCCAGTCCGAGCATTTCACTCGCGTAGTTGTGCGGAAACGGTGGGTCCTTGATCAACTGCGTCATCCCTTCTCTCCATGGATCGTCGTGCCGCTTCGGCCCGACACAAGCCGGGATAGATCGCCCGGCTGTTCATAGCTGCCAATGACAATATGGTCCACTCCGGCAGCCATCGCCCCGGCGGCGCTCCGGATTTTCGCGACCATGCCTCCGGTGATTGTCCCTTCTTTTACCAGGCGCTCCGCTTCCGCAATCCCGAGCGAGGCGATTGCCTCGCCGTTGGATCCCCGTACACCAGGTACGTCCGAAAGGAACACGATAGCCCCCGCGCCGATGGCTCCGCCTATCGCGAATGCCGCCTCGTCCGCGTTGATGTTCACCGCACCGCCGTACTCGTCCGCCCCCGGTGATGCAATGACCGGGAGGTACCCCGCTGCCCACAATCGCTTGATGATGTCCGGATTCACCGCCGAAACATGGGCCGTTCGAGATTGGACGCCATGTGCATCGGTTACCGGGGCGCCGACGAGGAGGGCGCCATCGGCTCCTGAGATCCCAACCGCCCGGATGCCGGCCGCCGTCAGCGCTCTGACCAGCCGCTTATTCACGAGACCGCAGAGGACCATATCCACGACATCCATCTCGTCGTCGCCCGTCATGCGGATTCCTTCGGAGAACGTGGACTTGATGCCGAGCCGTCGGCTGAGATCGCTTACGTCGGCGCCGCCACCGTGGACAATGGCGATTGGCTGTCCGGTGTCACGCGATACAACGGCCTGGACTCTTGCTCGGACCTCGGCCGCCAGAGCCTGCAGTACAGTCCCGTCGCGTGCGGGGCCGCCCCCGATTTTCACAATCATTGAATTGATGCCCATGGTCGGTCCTACCTAGAACTCTCCGTGCATCCGCAGGCCGGCAGTCTCCGGGAGACCGAAGCGCACATTCATATTCTGGACAGCCTGACCCGAAGCGCCTTTGTACAGGTTGTCGATTACCGAGAAGAGCAGGAGTCGGTTGCCCTGCACCCGAACCGAGATGTCGCAACGATTGGTGTTGCGGACGTCCCGGGTGTCAGGCAATTCCCTCGTCGAAAGCCCGACGAACGGTGAGTCCCGGTAGGCGTTCCGAACGATCTTCTCCGCATCGGTCTGGGTCAGAGAATGCTTGAGTTCCGCAACGGTGGTCACAAGCATGCCCTGCTTGACCGGAACCAGGTGTGGCGTGAACAAGAATTCAGCGTCCACTCCGACGGCGTTCAGCGCCTGGTGTATCTCCGGCACGTGGCGGTGGGTGTTGCCCGGGCTGTAGGGAGCGAGACTCTCGGACCGTTCATTGAACAGGAGATCCTGCTTCTCTTTCCGTCCCGCGCCGGAGATCCCGGTCAGTGCATTTGAGATGATTGTGCCCCCGATCCGGCCGGCGAACGGAAGCAACGGCAGGAGCACACAGGTGGGATAGCATCCGGGGCAGGCGATGATCTCTCCGGTTGCTACTTCATCCCGATGCCATTCCGTCAGTCCGTACACAGCCCCCGCGAGCAGGTCGGGAAAGGGATGGTTGGTGTACCATTGCTCGTATATCGCGGCGTCGCGAAACCGAAAGTCCGCGGACAGGTCTATCACCGGGACGGTTCCCACGAGTGGGCCAAGGATCTCCGCGGCCGTCTTGTGCGGCAACGCGGCGAAAATCACGTCCGCCGAAGCCGGATCTACCCGTGCAGGGTCTATGTACCGGCCATCGGTCGTCTCCAGACGACGAGCCGCCGTACCGCCGATTCCCGGATCAACACCCTGGAGCGGCTTCCCGGCGGCGGATCGGGATGCGGGAATGACGGAATCGATGTCTGGATGATCCAGGAGGATACGCAGCAGCATCATACCGGTGTACCCGGTACTTCCGAGGACGAGCGCTTTCATTGGCTACTCCCTGAGCTCGGGCACGAGTTCTCGTAGCTGTGAACGGATCTTTTCCGGCTGAGTGTTTTCTCGCAGGACAATGAGCACGGTGTCGTCGCCGGCCACAGTGCCGAGGATCTCTCTGATTCCGATATTGTCCAGGGCAATACCGATGGTATCGGCGTGACCGGTCAGGGTTCGGACAATCGCGAGATTGCCCGAAAAATCCATTGAAAGGAATCCTCGCTTGAGATCGTGAGCGTAGTTGTGCCGGCTTTCTCGCAGTTCCTCTTCCGTCGGTAAGGTGTAGTAGTAGCCGTCACTTCCCTCGGATACCTTTCCGACCTTCAGGACCTTGAGATCGCGGGAGAGCGTTGCCTGTGTGACCGTGAAGCCCTCTTCCCGGAGATGTTCCAGCAACATCTCCTGGCTGTTGATCCGGTGTTGCTTGATAATTTGGCGTACTGCTTTGAGTCGTTCTGCTCGATCCTTCACCGCGGGAGCCCCACCTTACCCGTGAAACCGTAAGAATATGCTTTCCAGGCTGAATAAACTTACGCTATCGTCGGCGAATGTTCAATACCGATCAAGGATGCGCAGGGCACTTCTGTACAACGCATCGCTTCCGATTGCGTCCACTTCCTCCAGGAGCAACGCTCCGTTCCCGGGCCTGGAGACAACCGCGCGGGATTGCTCTCCCTCGGGATAGTCTACGTCGGCGCACCCCGCGGTTTGCGTCGCAATGCGGATGCGTTCGTTCGTTACGAGATCAATGTCAACCTCAAATTCGCATCCCGCGGCCTCCCGCGCGTGATTGAAAGCGACGGGGCGATTGCGCCGATCCCGGAAACGCCCGCCGTCAATTGTCCACCCAAGCCGGTCGGCAAGCCAGAGCGAGAACAATCGGCCCGCAAGCGTTGAAGTACCGGCAAGATACACCGACGAAATTTCGTTCAGAAGTGGTGTTTTCTTCGGGTCATCAAACGCCGAGGCCACCAGCCTTTGAAGTGTCCGGAGCCTCTTGAAGGCAAAATCCGAGACGGGAACGCCGTCGGTGACGGCTATTCGGCGGACCACCTCAAGTATCGCGTCTTCCGGGTCTCCCAGGGCGACGCTCTGTTCAGTATCCACGAGCAGCTTCTCGGCCTGCTCCTGGGCGTGTGCGAGGAGTTCCTGCTTGTTGCAGAGCGTGTCCTGCCAGAGGATGAATGTCGGGATGTCGCGCACAAGGAGCGGCACCCAGCTCCCTGGCGCACCGCCTGCGCCATCCGCGCCGTTGGTGATCACGATTTCCTGGAAGCAGACGCTCTTTCGCTCTGCGTCAACAAAACAGCGGGCCGACACTTCCAGGCTGCTCTCGTCGGCACCGCTGTTTGCGATATGAATGACTCGAGCTGCTCGCTTACCGAGCAGGTAGTTGAGTGCGTCGTTCGCCATGGTCTTCTCGGCGTCCGGGCTGAACACCACCAGGTTGAACAGACTCGTGCGGACTTCGGAGCTGGTGAGTTCCCGCTGGATGCGGGCGAGTTCCTGTTCGACGGCCGTTACGTCAACAATCATATCCTTCTCCACCGTCTGTCGCCGTCGGCGAGTAAGGCCCGTGCCTCGTCCGGTCCGGCGGATCCGGCCGCGTATTGCGGGAGCGGTTTGTCCTGACTGGACCAGTGATCGAGGATGCGATTGATAAACGACCAGGACGCTTCAATCTCATCCTTGCGGGTGTAGAGCGTGTTGTCACCTTTCATTGCATCAAAGAGGAGCCGTTCGTAGGCTTCGGGAACACCGCGACCGAACGAAGACCCGTACGCGAAATCCATGCTGACCGGTCGAACGGCCGTTGCGTACCCCGGGATTTTTGCGTTCACGTTCAAGGTAATTCCCTCCCGGGGCTGGATTCGAATTGACAGAACATTCCTCTGCAACGGGTTCCCCGCCCGGCCGAAGAAACTC